>MWBF01000045.1 GCA_002068935.1 Chloroflexi bacterium ADurb.Bin325 | reverse complement strand
GCTGGCCGACCGCGCGGCGCACTACGGTGTGACGCTGTGCGTGAAGGCGCACGTGGGCGCGGCCATCTGGAACACCCCCACCACCCTCAAGGTGATGGAGGCGGTGACCTCGCCGGCGTTCGGCATCGACATGGACCCGTCGCACATCTATCGGGGCGGCGAGAACCCGGTCGAGGCGCTGGCCGCGGTCGTCCACCGGGTCAAGCATGTCCACATCCGCGACTGCAAGGGCCGCCAGATGAATCCGGGCAAGCCCGAGATGCAGGCGAACGGCCGCGGGGACATCGACCTGCTCGGCTATGTCCGCGTGCTGCACGAGAACGGCTACACCGGGCCGTTGGACCTGGAGGTTATCGGCGCGAAGGAGTATAGTGTAGTACAATGTGCTGTGATCGCCGCGGAGTCGCGCGGGCACATGCAGGCGTGCTTGCAGGCGTGCGGCGCGCGGTGAACGGAATGAGCAACGAGTAACGAGTAACAAGTAACAAGTAACCAGTTACTCGTTACTAATCAATCCGGAGGCGACATGACCCAACAACCAACCGACAATCAGATTCATTCGGCGTACGCGCTGGCGCAGGAGCGGTATGCGGCCTTCGGCGTGGACACCGAGAAGGCCATGCAGGCGCTGGCGGGCATCCCCATCAGCCTGCACTGCTGGCAGGGCGACGATGTGGGCGGCTTCGAGTCGCCGGGCGCGGCGCTGACCGGCGGCATCCAGGCGACCGGCAACTATCCGGGCAAGGCCCGCACCGCGGACGAGCTGCGCGCGGATCTCGACCGCGCCTACAGCCTGATCCCCGGCAAGCACCGGCTCGCCCTGCACGCCATCTATGCGGAGACCGGCGACAAGCGGGTCGAGCGCAACGCGTTGCAGCCGGAGCATTTCGCAAACTGGGTGGGCTGGGCGAAGGCGAAGGGCCACGGCCTCGACTTCAACCCCACGCTCTTCTCGCACCCGCTGGCGGATGCGGGCTTCACGCTGTCCAGCCATGACGCGGGCGTGCGCAACTACTGGATCGAGCACTGCATCGCCTGCCGCAAGATCGGCGAGCACTTCGGCCGCGAGCTGGGCACGCCGTGCGTCACCAACATCTGGATCCCCGACGGCATGAAGGATACGCCGGTGGATCGCAAGACCCCGCGCGGCCTGCTCAAGGAATCGCTCGACAAGGTGCTGGCCGAGAAGCTGGATCGCCGCTATCACCTGGACGCCATCGAGGGCAAGCTGTTCGGCATCGGCGCGGAGAGCTACACGGTCGGCTCGCACGAGTTCTATCTGGCATATGCCGTGGCGAACAAGACGCTGATCTGCCTGGACTCCGGCCACTATCACCCGACCGAGACCATCTCCGACAAGCTGTCGGCAGTCTTGAACTTCGTGGATGAGGCGCTGCTGCACGTCAGCCGCGGCGTCCGCTGGGACAGCGACCACGTCGTAACCTTCTCCGACGATCTGCAAGCCATCACGCAGGAGATCGTCCGGGGCGGCTACACCGAGCGCGTCCACATCGGGCTGGACTACTTCGACGCCAGCATCAACCGCATCGCCGCCTGGGTCATCGGCACGCGCAACACGGTGCGCGCGCTGCTGACGGCGCTGCTGGAGCCGTATGAGCAGGCGCGCGCGCTGGAGATCAGCGGCGACTACACCGGCCGGCTCGCGCTGCTGGAGGAGCTCAAGGCGCTGCCGTCCAATGCGGTGTGGGACGAATACTGCCTGCGCCAGGGCGTGCCGGTGGGGTTCGGCTTCATGGACGTCATCCGCAGCTACGAGAAAGACGTGCTGGCGCAGCGATAGGCGATGGAGGCGCGCGGTGGGGACGGGGCTTGCCCCGCCCCTCCCGCGGCCCTGGATGTGAGCGGTAAGGGCAGGGGCTTGTCCCTGCCCTTACCGCTTGTCGTATCAGATTTCATATCGGGCAAGTGTTCATGGCACCCGACAAATCCTCGCGTCTGACCATCGCCGAGATGGCCAGCTATGTTGGTTGGGCCGTGCAGCGGCGTCTTGTGGCGCTTCGGCTGGCGTTGACCCCGGGCGACGACCCGCGCGCCAACAACGCCATGTATCTGGCCATCGAGATTTTCTGGGCCGCGTTTCTGTCCGCCGCGGCCGCGTTCAACGCGCCGTTTGCGCTGCGCCTGGGCGCGAGCAACGCGGACATCGGCCTGCTCAGCTCGATCCCGGCGCTGCTGGCGATCCTGGTGACGCTGCCCGCGGGGCAGTTCATCACCCGCCAGCGCAGGCGGATGCCGTGGCTGCTGGGGAGCCTGCTGCTGTCGCGCATCGGCTATCTGCTGGTCATCTTCATCCCCTGGCTGCCGCTGGGCAACCGGGGCGCGGGGCTGGTCTGGCTGCTGATCATCTTCACCATCCCGGCGCACTTCTTCAACGTGACCTGGGGGCCCATGCTGGCCGACGTCGTGCCGGAGACGGATCGGGCGCGCGTGTTTGCGGTGCGCAACATCCTGCTGGCCGGCGTGGTCACGGTGGGCGTGTTTCTGGCCGGCCGCTGGCTGGAGAGCGCGCCGTTCCCGCTGAACTACCAGATTTTGTACGGCGTCGGGTTCGCGGCCGCGATGGTGAGCATCTACTATCTCACCCGGCTGAAAGTGCCGGAGTCCTACGTGCCGGAGCTGCCCGCGCAGGCGCTGAGCCCGGCCGCGCTGCTGCGCGGCTGGCGCGACGCGTTCAAGGTCGAGCCGGACTTCGCCCGCATCACGCTCAACACGCTGCTGCACGGCATCGGGCTGTGGATGATCGCGCCGGTCTATATCCTCTACTACGTGCGCACGCTGGGCGCGGAGGAGGGCTGGCTGGGGTTGAACAGCATGATGGCGAACCTGACGCCCATCATCGGGTATTATCTGTGGCAGCGCGGGGTGATCCGCCTGGGGGAGAACAAGGTGCTGCGCTGGACGATCATGGGGCTCGGCGTGTATCCGATCCTGGTGGGCATTGCGCCGAGCCTGACCGTCATCCTGGCCTTCACCGCGCTATACGGGCTGGTTGCCCCCGCGGTCAACCTCAGCCACTACCCTATGCTGCTCAAGATCTGTCCGACGGCGCAGCGACCGATGTTCCTGGCGCTCTATACCACGATCATGAACATCGGCGCGTTCGTCATGCCGCTGATCGGCGTCAAGCTGGCGGAGGTCATCGGTCCGCCGGCCGTGCTCATCATCGGCGGCGCGATGTCCGTCGCCGGCTCCAGCTCGTTCATCTGGCATCGCCTTCGCACCCCCGACACGCTCGCCCTGCGTCATGCGGAGATGGCCGCGCCGCGGCCCGCGGCGGAGTAGACCGGCCGCAGGGAGCCTGGAGGACGCAGAGGTGCGCAGGCCGCGCCCGGCTTCGGCCCCTGCGCTCTGCGTCCTCCGTGTTCCCTGTGGTTAGCGCAAATATCCCAGCCGCGTCGCCAGCGCCTCCGCCTTGAGCGCCAGCTCGGACGCGAGGAAGCAGTGGGCCTGCGACATGGCCGTCTCCGTGCGGTTCAGTACATCCGACACCAGCCGCGGGCCGTAGGGCCGCTCGCCGCCCTTGCAATCGATGTAGTGGACGCCCTTGTGGTCGACCAGGAACAGGTGCTCGCCGCCGGGATGGCCCGCGATGTCGATGTACTTGCGCAGCTCCATGTAGCCGTCCGTCCCCAGGATAACCAGCTTGCCGTCGCCCCAGGTGGGCAGGCCCGCGGGCGTGTACCAGTCCACGCGCACGTAGCCGTTCCCGCCGTCCCCGCGGAACAACACCTCGCCGAAGTCCTCCAGCTCGGGATGCTGCGGGTGCTTGTAGTTCGCCACCTGCGAGGCCACGACCTCCGCGCTCGTCGAGCCGGTGTAGAACAGGAACTGGTCGGCCTGGTGCGAGCCGATGTCGCACAGGATGCCGCCGTAGCGCTCGCGCTTGAAGAACCAGCCGGGCCGCGCGGGCGGGTGGATGCGGTGCGGGCCGAGGCCGACCGTCTGCACGACCTTGCCGATCGCGCCGGCCTGGATCAGCTCGCCCGCCTTGACCGCGGAGGACACGTCGAAGCGCTCGCTGTAGCAGACGGAGTAGATGCGGCCGGTCTCGGCCTGGACGCGACGCGCCTCCGCCAGTTGGTCGAGCGTGGTGAAGCCCGGCTTGTCGGTCATGTAGTCCTTGCCGTGCTGCATGACGCGGATGCCCAGCGGCGCGCGGTCCGCGGGGATGGCCGCGCCGACGATCATGTGGATGGTCGGGTCTTCGAGGATCTCCGCCTCCGAGCGCGCGGGCTGCACGTCGGGGAAGGCGCGGCGGAAATCGGCCAACACGTTGGCGGTGGCCTCGTCGTCGGGGTCCGGCGTGGGCGGCCAGTAGGAGACCATCTCCGCGCCGGCGTAGAGCAGGTGGAGGCACTGCCCGACGATGTGGCCGTGGTTGATGCCGATGACGGCGAAACGGATGGTTGGTTGTGTCATCTTCTGCGCTCCTCGGCTATTTCTCACGCAGAGGCGCAAAGAGCGCAAAGTCGCTCGACCGGCTTTGCGACCTGGCGTCTTTGCGTGAGCTTTTGTTAGAACTTCACCAGGTCCGCGACTTTGACCGGCTGGCCCGTGCGCATGGAGATGTTCGCGGCGATGCCGGTCAGGATCGACATGGCGCCGTCCACGTGTGACGCGGCGCGGTGGAAGGGGTCCTCCGGCGGCGCGCCGAAGAGATCCTCCAGCATGACGGCGTCGCCGCCGCCGTGCCCGCCGGCCGCGATGGGCACGTCCACATCGTAGGGCGCGTCGAACATCGGGAAGACCGTGATCTGAAAGCCGCGCGTCGTGCCCTCGGCGTAGGTCGCACCGCTGGCATTGACATAAGGCGTCTCGACGAGCATGGCCTGGATGCGCCCCTTGTCGCCGTTGAACGCGATGCGGTAGCCCTCCCAGGGCAGGTAAGCGTTGAGCGAGTAGGTCATCACCGCGCCGCTGCGATAGCGCACCATCACGCCCATCGTGTCCTCGATGCTGATGCCGTCGCCGAAGACGCTCTGGTCGCGGTAATAGCCGTCCTCGTGCTCCGCCTCGAGGTATAGCTTGCGCAGCCCCTCCGACTCCTCCATGTGCAGGGCGAACGGGTCATCTTTGGCGGCCTCGCTGTCGTGGGCGCGGCTGTAGAAGCGGGTGACGCCGCGCTGCTCCGCGTTCTCGCGGCCGTAGAAGCGCAGGTCGCCCATGGCGAAGACGGTCTGCGGCTGTGTGCCGAGCCAGAAGTTGACCAGGTCGAAATGGTGCGTGGCCTTGTGCACCATCAGGCCGCCGCTGTTGCGCTTGTCGCGGTGCCAGCGCCGGAAGTAGTCCGCGCCGTGGCGGATGTCGAGCAGCCATTCGAAGTGGACGGAGGTCACGTTGCCGATGACGCCGGAGGCGATCAGCTCGCGCAGCCTGGTGTGGTGCGGCGCGTAGCGGTAATTGAACGTCACGCGCAGGCTGCGGCCCGTCTGCTTGATGGCGTCGATGATCGCTTGGGCCTTCACCTCGTCCACGGTCATCGGCTTCTCGGTGATGGCGTCGCAGCCGAGCTCCATCGCGCGGATGATGTAGCGGTGGTGCGTGCGGTCGACGGAGGTGACGATGACGATGTCGGGCTTCTGCTCCGCGATCATGCGGTCGAAATCTTCCGCGCCGTACATCGGCACGGGCGGCGCGCCGTATCCGGTGACGATCTCGTTGGCGTAGGCCATGCGCGTGCGATTCACGTCGCAGAAGCCCACGAGGTCACAGGTGGCGCGGTACTGATCGGCGAGCGCCTCGTAGTACATACGGGAACGCCCGCCGAGGCCGACGATAGCATAGCGCTTGTTCATAGGAGTCTCTCGGAGGGTGGTGGGCAACCGGGCCGGGCGGCCCCGTTGCCCCGGCGAAACTACGACGGTGAGGATATTGTAAACGCTAACGGGGAATTGGCAAAGACGCCTGGCGCGCTGTCGATCCCGTCTCGAATTAAGACGCCGTCCGGCCGAGAAGTGGTCATAATCAACTTGCGTTGTCTTTGAGAATATGATACGCTTTAGCAAGCCCGAACGGGGCCAATATCCCCAATTTATCCCACTCAAGAAGGAGGTCGCAATGGCGAAGCGTAGCCAGTTCGTTTTGGCCGCGGTGATAGTTCTCAGCTTGTTCCTGTCTGCGTGCACTGCCCCGCCGCCGGTTGCTGCGCCGGCAGCGCAGCAGGAAGCCGCGCCCGCACAGCAGGAAGCCGCGCCTGTCCCCGCGGTTCAAGGTGAGCCTGTCGGCGTGGGCGGCGATGCAACCGGCGTGAAGTACGAGATGAAGCCGTCGCTCTACGGCGGCAACCCGATCACCCTGCAACTTTGGGATTGGCATACCCCCCGCGTCGAGTACTGGGAGCAAAAGGTGAAGGATTACACCAAGATGTATCCTAACGTCACCTTCGAGATCACCCAGATCCCCGGCGAGGAGTACTGGACCAAGCTGGTGGCGGCGCTGCCGGCCGGCCAGGGCCCCGACATCTACCACTTCCACAACTCGAATCACACGGTTTACATCGAGAACAACATGATCGAGCCCTTCCCGGTCGAACTGTTCGACCCGGGGTACCTCAAGGCGAACTGGATCGGCTTCGAGGAAGGGCACTTCATGGACAGCGAAGGCAAGATTCGCTACATCCCCTACGGCTCCATGGCTGCCCTGGTCTATGTCAACCAGCGGATGTGGGATGAGGCCGGCCTGACCGAGGCGGATTATCCCAAGACCTGGGACGAGATGATCGAGATCGGCAAGAAGCTGACGAAATACGACGCGGCCGGCAACATCGACATCGCGGGCATGGACTTCAACGGCTACATCGAGTATCTGTTCAACGACATGAACTTCCAGCAGGGCCGTTATATGTACACGAAGGACGGCAAGGCCTGCCAGGTGGACACGCCCGAGGGCCGCAATAGCTGGAACACGCTACAGCGCGTCTACGACGAGAAAATCAGCTCGCCGGAGTTCCTGGGCTGGTTGGAGGCCTTCGGCACCGAGAAGACGGCCATGACCTGGGCCTGGACCTGGTTCAGCGGCTATATGCGCTCGACCTACCCCGAGATCGGCTTCTTCACCCTGCCTATGCCCGGCTTCAAGGGCACGGAGCTGCCGTCCAGCGGCCGCCAGAACTATGAGGTCAGCCTCGTCGTTTCGCCGGCCAAGGATCTCGAACGGCGCAAGGTGAGCTGGGACTTCTTGCACTGGCTGTACAGCAACGACGAAACCCTCGTCGATCTCGCCCTGACCCACGATGTGGTCCCGGCTTACAAGAAGCTGTGGACGAACGAGCGCGTCCAGGCGTATCAGACGATCGCACAACTGGCGACGACCATCGAGTTCAAGGTCTTCCCCGGCGAGTTTCCGTCGACCGTGGACTCTGCTCTGAGGCAATATATCGGCCAGAACTTCGTGTCGGGCATCGGCATCGATCAGGCGATGACCGAAGCTCAGCAGGCCTGCGATCAGGCGATGCAGGAGAAGAGCTACTGGACGGTGGAGCGCACCTATCTCCACAACGATGCGATGATCCCCAACCAGCCCTAGCAAGGGGGCAGGGCTTTGCGCCTGACCGCTGAGGTCGGGTCGAGCGTTGTCAGCTAGCGCGGGGGCCAGGCAGGTGTTCCGCCTGGCCCCTTCGTTGGGATGCAGATGCAAAAGGATCGGGACCATGATTGCAACCAGACGGAGTCCGGCGCAAGCTGGCGCCAAATCTCAGAGCAATCGGATTCGCCTGGCCGGCCAGCGCGGCATGATCGCCCTGGCTGTGCTACCCCTGGCGGTCTTCTATCTGGTATGGGTCGGCATTCCGATGATCTATACCTTTATCATGAGCTTCTACGATTGGAACCCGCTCTCTGTCACGCAGACCTTTGTCGGCGCGGGCAACTATCTTGAGGCCCTGACGCGCGACCCATTATTCAAGCGCGTCCTCATCAACACCGCCTACTATACGGTGGTCACGGTGCCCATCGGGTTGATTTTGGCGCTGGTGGTGGCCGTCATGGTCAATTCGCTGCCGCGCTTCATCGGCCTGTTCCGGGCCATCTATTTCCTGCCCGTCGTCACCTCGGTGGTCGCCACCTCGATCATCTGGCGCTGGCTGTATCAGTCCCGCTTCGGCCTCATCAACCAGTTGATCGGCATGGTTCTGGTCGACACCCTCCACCTGCCGATCAATCCATCGATCCCGTGGTTGACGAGCCGCACCCTGGCCATGCCGGCCGTCATGGCCATGAGCATCTGGAAGGGGCTGGGCTTTACGATGGTGCTTTTCCTGGCCGGGCTTACCAGCATTCCATCGGTTTACTATGAGGCGGCCAAGATCGACGGCGCGGGGGTCTGGCAGCTTTTCCGCCATATCACGATCCCGCTCCTCCAGCCCACGATGATCTTCGTCCTGGCCACCGGCATCATCGGCGGGATGCAGGTGTTTGCGCCCATGTATGTGATGACCCAGGGCGGGCCAGCCAACATGACCAAGCCCTTCGTCTATCATCTCTACGAAAAGGCGTTCACGCTTTACCGTTTTGGCTATGCGTCGTCCCTGGCCTTCATCCTGTTCGCGATCATCATGTTTTTCGTCTTCTTGCAGTTCCAGGTGATGAAAACCCGTTGGGAATATTGAGGTCGCTCCGCTAGAGAGGATGCTCTATGGCAACCGATTCACCGCTCCCCACCCTTGCGCCTGAGTTCGCCGGGTCGGCCGGCCCGTATCGCGGCCGCGTACGCTGGACCACCGTGCTGAACTATGTCCTGCTCTTGCTCGGCGGCGTCGTGATGGTGTTTCCGTTCATCTGGATGGTGCTCTCGGCGTTCAAACGCTCCGACGAGATTATCGCCTACCCGCCCATATTCTTCCCGTCCCAGCCCAACTTCGATCTGCTGGTACGCGTCTGGACCGAGATCAACTTCGGCCGCTATTTTGCGAACAGCCTCCTGACCGCGACCGTCGCGACCGTCGCCGTCCTGCTGACCAGCGCCCTGGTCGGCTTTGTGCTGGCGAAATATCGGTTCCGCGGCCAGAATCTGCTTTTCGTGATGGTCCTGGCCACGATGATGATCCCCTGGCCGGTGCTGCTGATCCCGCAGTATCTGATTGCGGTCGAGCTCAAGCTGCTCAACACCTATTGGGCGCTGATCCTGCCGTCCCTCTATAGCTCCTTCGGCATCTTCATGATGCGCCAGTTCATGCACTCCATCCCCAACGAGCTGCTCGACGCCGCGCGCATCGACGGTGCATCGGAGCCGCATATTTTCGCCAGGCTGGTGCTCCCGCTCGCGACCCCTGTGTTGGCCGCGCTGGCGATCTTCCATTTCATGTGGCACTGGGACAGCCTGATCTGGCCGCTGGTCGTCATCAACACGAGGAATATGTACACGCTGCCCCTTGGCCTCGCCACTTTCACCAACCAATACTGGACCGACTATGCCGCGGTAAATGCTGGGGCGACCGTCTCGGTGATCCCGGTGCTGATCGTCTACGTCGTCCTGCAACGCCAGTTCATCGAGGGCATCGCGATGACCGGCATGAAGGCCTGACGCCGGCGGCGGTCTTGGGGTAGATGGCGGTCCACTGCGCCGGGGCAGATGACGCCGGTCGCGGCTCTACAGGTATTTGTAGTACCGCACCAGCGGCAGGCCGGTGTATCCAGCCTTCTCGTATGACCGCCGCGCGGGCGCGTGCGACTCGTCGCCGCCGGTGGCTACGACGGCCAGCTTTGCGCCGCCCTCCTTCAGCCGGTCGAGCGCAAAGAGGTTGAGCTCCGTGCCGATGCCCTGGTTCTGGTACTCGGGGTGGACGGCCAGAAAGTACACCTCGCCGGTCTCGTCCTCGTGGAACTCATACGCGATAAAGCCGGCGATCTTCCCGTCCGCCTCGGCGACGCAGAGGTGCTGCTCGGTCTGCAGGTCCAGGCCCCATTCCACCGGGAACTCGAACTTGCGCCCTGACTTCTGCAGCAGGCCGATCGCATCGGTGTAGTCGATGCGCTCGAACGAGACGAACACCGGCTCGAACGCGGCCAGGGTCAGCGCGATGAGCGCGTCGAGGTCGGCTGGGGTGAAGGGGCGGATGTGGGCGGTCATGGGGGCCTCTGTAATTCTTGCCTCACCCCCCGGCCCCCTCTCCTGACGTGCGAGCCGGAGGCTCGCACGTCAGGAGAGGGGGAGTCGAGGGGGCGAGGGGCGCATGGCGGAGGGATGCGGATACAGGTGGACGCTGCGAACGACAAAGGTATGGCTCTTCGCTGCGCCGCATCCGCATCCCTCCACGTTTCCGGATCCCTACAGCACGACGCACCCGGCACCCAGCGCCTGCCGCGGCGGCTCGACGAACTCCAGCTTGAGGATGCTCGTGCCCGCGAACTCGTCGGGCTGGGCCTCCGGCAGGCCGCGGAAGAGCACCCGATCCGGCTGCTGCTCGAACTCGACCGGCTGGCCCGACGCCAGGATGGAGGCCTTGAGCAGCTTGCTCTTGAGCCCGCCGATGGCGAATGCCCGGCCCGGCCAGCGCGCGATCCAGAAGTAGGCCGTGTTGCCCTTGAGCGTCCAGCTACGGCCCATCGGGTTGCCGGAGACGGGCATCCACTCCAGCCGGCCGTCCGTGCGATCCACCTGGCCGTAGACCGCCTCACCGTTCTGCGCCAGCCACTTGCCGACCGGCAGGAGCCGGTCATACGCTAGTTGCGGCACGGAGCCGTCGGGCGCGGGGCCAATGTTGAGCAGCAGGTTGCCCTGGCCCGCGGTCGCGGTGCTCAACATGCCGAGCACGGCCCGCGTCGAGTGCCAGTCCTCGTCCGGCGCGGAGGGCATGTAGCCCCATGCGCCGTTGAACGTCATGCAGGCCTCCCAGTTGCGGCCCGCCTGCTCCGCGGTGACGTGCTCCTCCGGCGTGCCGAAGTCCTCGTCGAGCTGGTCACGGTTGTTGATGATGATGTGCGGCTGGAGCTCGCGCGCCATCGAGGACATCTTGACGCTCTCCCACAGCTCCGGCGACTTGAGCGGCCACGATACGTCGTACCAGAGGATGTCGATCTTGCCGTAGTTGGTCATCAGCTCGCGCACGAGGCCCTGGGTGTAGTCGAGGAAGCGCCGCCGCGCGGCCTCGTCCACCGCACAGGCCGCGCCGTCGGGATGATGCCAGTCCATCAGCGAATAGTAAAACCCGATCTTCAGGTCGAACTCGCGGCACGCCTCCACGTACTCTCGCACGAGGTCGCGGCCCGGCCCGCGTTTGGCCGCGTTGTAGTCGGTCATCTGCGTGTCCCACAGGCAGAAGCCTTCGTGGTGCTTGGTGGTCATCACCATGTACTTCATGCCGGCCTGCTTGGCCAGCGCGGCCCACTCGCGCGCGGGGCGCTCCTTGGGCTTCCACGCGTCGGCCAGCGGCTCATACTCGGCGATGGGGATGCGCTCGCGGTTCATGACCCATTCGTGCCGGCCGATCTGCGAGTACAGGCCCCAGTGCACGAACATGCCGAAGCGCGCTTCCTGCCACCAGCGGATGCGGTCGGGCCGCGAGGCGGCGATCTCTGCCAGGTAGGCTTCCTTGTCCATGTTGTCCTCTCTTCGGGCTGGAAAGTGTTGCCAAGACGGGGGGCAGGGGCGTTCCCTGCCGCCCGATTATACGCTTAAGTTTCGCGTAACACAATTCGTCCCGCTCCGGCGTCCTTCGACTGCGTCCGTCTCGACCAAGATCGGCCGAGACGGCCTCCGCTCTGAAAATGGCCGCCCCTTCGACTGCGTGCGTCGCTGCGCGACGCCCTCCGCTCAGGGTGCTTCCGACAATCTCATTCTGTACGGTGGCCACAGGGTCATGGCCACTCCGCTCTGGATGCCTCCACTTTCGGCTGTCTTTGGAACTCATGGGAGACTGTCTGAAGAGCCCGAAACGGGCGGTTAAAACCGCTGCCACATTTACCAAGTCCCTGCGGACTTTCAAGCTTGAGTCTGCGCAGGCAGACTTGGCAATGGTGGCCGTGACTTCAGTCGCCAGGAACTTTTTAAACAGTCTCCGGAGCCGCGGGCTCAGCCGGCCGCCGCGCGCGGCAGCCCCGCCACGCCGTGCAGCCGCCCGATCTCGATGGCCTGGTCATACGTCTGCCGGAGCAGCGGCACGCCGTCGCGCGCGTACTTCGCCTCCCGCTCGAACTCCTTCTCCCCCGCGACATAGATCCGCTCCGCGCCCTCGGCCAGCGGCGATGCGCGCAGGTCGGACAGCATCCGATCCATGTCGGCCTTGAACCCGGCCACATCGCGGAACGCGGCGACATCGAACGCAGCGAAGAAGTGGCTGACCCGGCCGAAGCAGGTCGGGTTGTCCGCCAGCCCCGGGCCGAACGCGGCCGCGCCGAGCACCCCGCACAGGATGTCCACCATCACGGCCAGCCCGTAGCCCTTGTACCCGCCGTGCAGCTCGCCCTCCCCGCCCAGCGGCAGCATTCCGCCGCCCGCGCGCCGGAACATCTCGTCGAGGATGCGGTGCGGGTCGGTCGCGGAGCGGCCGCTCCGGTCGACGGCCCAGCCGTCGGGCAGCGGCTGGCCCAGCCGCTCATAGACCTCCAGCTTGCCCTTCGTCACGACGGTCGTGGACATGTCCAGCACGAACGCGCGCTCGCGGCCCGCGGGCGCGGCGAACGCGATGGGGTTGGTGCCGAACATGACCTGGCGGCCAAACGTCGGCACGCCGAGCGCGGCCGTGTTGGTCATTGCCAGCCCGATCATGTCGTGTTCCAGCGCCAGCATCGCGTAATAGCCCGCGATGCCGAAGTGGTTGGAGTCGCGGACGCACGCGATGGCCGCGCCGGCCGTGCGCGCCTTGGCGATGATCCGGCGCATGGCCTCCGCGCTGGCCGGCGCGCCCATGCCGCCGTGCGCATCCACCGCGAGCGTCGCGGGCGTCTCCGCGATGACCTCCGGCCGCGCGTCGGGCACGGTCGCGCCGGTCGTGATGCCGTTGACATAGCTGGGCAGTCGCGCGAGGCCGTGCGACGGGATGCCGCGCGCGTCGGCCGCGACCAGCACATCCGCGGCGACCGCCGCGTCCGCCGGCGACAGGCCCAGGCTTACAAAGAGTCGGGTGCAGAACGCCGTGAGGTCCGCGCGCGCGACGCGCACGGTGTCCGGAGGGGTGATCGTATGTGCCATGCTGCGCCTCTTCGATGGGTGTGGACGGAGTGTAGCACAGGCAACGGCGCGCGGCCAACCGTGGCCGCTGCGACATGGGTGGATCTGTGGAGACTGTTTGAAAAGTCTCCTGGCGACTGAAGTCACGGCCACCATTGCCAAGTCTGCCTGCGCAGACTGAAGCCCGCAAGTCCGCAAGGACTTGGAATCTATCCGAAAACCTGCTGGGGCCGGTCTCGGCTGTGGCTTCGCCACAGCACACCGTGCCCCTGGCTCGGTAGGCTCAACGCAGTTGAGCACGACCGGCCAGAGCAATTTTCGGATAGGCTCTTGGTAAATGTGGCAGCAGTTTCAACCGCCCGTTTCGGGCTTTTTAGACAGTCTCTATCGACGGGCCCCCGGCCAGCGGGCGAGGTTGGCCGAAAACGGGTTTGTAACCTATACTGCGCTCACTGAGGGACGCGCCCGACGCGGGCGCATAACCACACGACGGAGTGCATCATGAAGATCTATCGTATTCCCGGCACGGATCTGACCGTCTCGCGGCTGGCCTACGGCTGCATGCGGCTGGGCGGCAGTTGGGGGCCGGAGCCGATCACGCCGGAACAGATGCAGGCCGGCCATCGGGCGTTGGAGGCGGCGCTGGACGCCGGCATCAACTTCTTCGACCACGCCGATATCTACGGCCGCGGCAAGTCCGAGCTGGTGTTCGGCGAGCTGCTGCACGGCAACCCCGGCCTGCGCGAGCGCATCGTCATCCAGTCCAAGTGCGGCATCCGCTTCCCCGACGACCCGCAGCCCGGTGCGCCGGTGCGCTACGACTTCAGCTATGACCACATCGTCCGCGCGGTCGAGGGCAGCCTGCGCCGCTTGCAGACCGACTACCTGGACATCCTGCTGCTGCACCGGCCCGATGCGCTGGTGGAGCCGGAGGAGGTGGCGCGCGCGTTCGATGACCTTCAGGCCGCGGGCAAGGTGCGACATTTCGGCGTCAGCAACCACACGGCAGGCCAGATTGCGCTGCTGAGCAAGTATCTGCGCCAGGCGATCGTTGCCAACCAGATGCAGCTCAGCCTCGTGCATCACTTCCTGATCTCCGAGGGGCTGGTCGCCAACATCGCCAGCGACGCGACCGTGTTGGCGCTGGGCACGCTCGACTACTGCCGCCAGCACGACATTCAGATCCAGGCGTGGGGGCCGGTCGCCAACGGTCGGCTGTTCAAGCCGGAGGTCGAGGAGGCGCTGCGGCCCGTGGCCGACCTGGTCGCCAGGCTGGCCGACGAGAAGGGCGTCAGCCCGGACGCGCTGATGCTGGCATGGCTGCTGCGCCATCCCAGCGGCATCCACCCGATCATCGGCACGACGCGGCCCGACCGCATCGCGGCCAGCGCGCCCGCGGTCGATGTGGAGCTCACGCGCGAGGAGTGGTATGCGCTGCTCGCCGCGGCGCGCGGCAGGGGCGTGCCCTGATGATCATCGATAGCCACTGCCATGCCTGGACCTACTGGCCCTATGACCCGCCGGCGCCGGACCCGGAGAGCCGCGGGGTCGTGGAGCAGTTGCTCGACGAGATGGCCGTGAACGGCGTGGAGCGGGCGGTCGTCGTCTGCGCCGAGATCGAGCACAACCCCCGAAACAACGCCTATATCGCCGAGCAGGTGCGCCGACATCGCCCGCGGCTCTATCAGTTTGCGGATGTGGACAGCCACTGGAAGCCCAGCTATCACCGGCCCGGCGCGGCGGATCGGCTGCGGCAGGCGGTCGAGCAGTGGCCCATCAGCGGGTTCACGCACTATCTGGCGCACGACGATGACGCCGCCTGGCTCCACTCCGAGGAGGGGCTGGCCTTCTTCAGGGTGGCCGAGGAGCACCGGCTGATCGCCAGCATCGCGTGCGCGCCGCAGCATCAGGCGGCCATCCGCCGCGCGGCCGAGCGGTTCCCGGCCGTGCCGTTCCTGCTCCACCATCTCGCGCTGGTGCAGGCGGACGAGCCGCCGCCGCACCCCGGCCTGCAAGAGGTGCTGGCGTCCGCGCGACTGCCGAACATCTATCTCAAGACGTCCGGCTTCTACTACGGCAGCCGCGTCAAGTGGGACTTCCCCTATTCGGAGATGGGCTGGGTCGTACGCGCGCTGTACGAGGCGTTCGGCCCGTATCGCATGTGTTGGGGGTCGGATTATCCGGTGGTGCGCTTCTTCATGACCTATCGGCAGGCCATCGAATGTTTTCGCAGCTACTGCACGTTCGTGCCGGAGGCGGACAAGGCGTGGATCCTGGGCCGCACGCTGGAGGAGCTGCTGGCTGCGGCGCGGCCGGCCGCGTAACGTATTGCGCTGCGGCCCTCACCCCCTGCCCCTCTCCCGCGCAGCGGGAGAGGGGAGCGCGTTTCCCCTTCCACCGTGAAACGGGGGAAGGGGTCGGGGGATGGGGGCCAGCTCCGGCCCTCACCCCCTGCCCCTCTCCCGCGCAGC
>MWBF01000044.1 GCA_002068935.1 Chloroflexi bacterium ADurb.Bin325 | reverse complement strand
CGGCCAGACGGCGTGTAAGCCAGATCATCGCAGAAGACCAACGTTGTTGCACGTAGCTCATCCGTCGTTGTAGTACTAAGTGTCTATCCGAAAACCCGCTCTGGCCGGTCTCTGACCGTGCCCCTGGCTCGGTCGGAGACCGGCCAGAGCAACTTCCGGATAGGTTCTAAAGCATGGTGGCAGACGGAAGCGCCCTGAGCATCCCGCGGCGCGCGTGCTGCCGGCCGGCGCTTCGAGCACAGCGCAATCTTACCGCGGTTTTGGCCAAAAGTCCCGTTGCGAGTACACTACGGTCAGCGGTAGACCACTTTCAGAGGAGTTACCCCATGAGCGAACAGCGCAAAAAGGTCACCCTGCCCACGCTCTTCGACAAGATGGCGAAGGGCGTCCCCCTCACCATGATCACCTGCTACGACTACCCGATGGCGACGTTGGTCGAACAGGCGGGCATCGACATCGTCCTGGTGGGCGACAGCCTCGGCATGACCATGCTGGGCTACGAATCCACCCTGCCCGTCACCATGAATGACATGATCCGCCACGCGCAGGCCGTGCGCCGCGGCACGCCCAGCGGCTGGCTGATCGGCGACATGCCCTACATGAGCTACCAGGCCTCGGACGAGTCCGCGGTGCTCAACGCGGGCCGCTTCATGGCCGAGGCCGCGTGCGACGGCATCAAGCTGGAGGGCGGCGCGGAGGTCTGTCCCCGCGTGCGCGCGATCGTCGCCGCGGGCATCCCGGTCATGGGCCACCTGGGGCTGACCCCGCAGAGCGTCTCGTCGCTGGGCGGCTTCCGGCTCCAGGGCAAGAGCGCAAAGCAGGCGAAGAAGATCGTGGACGATGCGCGGGCGCTGGAAGAGGCCGGCGCGATGGCAATCCTGCTGGAGCTGGTGCCGGATCAGGTCTGCGGGCTGATCACCGAGCGGGCGAAGGTGCCGATCATCAGCCTGGGCAGCGGCCCGAACGCCCACGGCCAGCTCCTCATCTTCCACGATATGTTCGGGCTCTACCCGCGGTTCACGCCCAAGATGGCGAAACAGTATGCGAACGCGGGCAAGCTCATCGGCGACGGGCTCAAGCAGTACGTGGCCGAGGTGACGGGCAAGGTCTTCCCCGAGCCGGAGCGTTACTTCGGCATCAAGGATGAGGAGTTCGCCGAGCTCAAGCGACTCGTCGCCGAAGAAGGGCAATGAGCGTCGGCCGGGCATGAGTTCAAGGCTCACGCAGACAGGGCAGGTCGTGCGGATCGGCGCCCAGAGCATCGATAAGATCGGCGCCCTGGGGCCGGGCATCCGGCGACCTTGCATCCTTGCGTGAGCTTCCCCTGGATCTGCAAAGGAGGGCAAGATGGCAAACAGAGAAGAGCTACGCGCGCGGCTGCGCATCCCTCACGGGCGGCTGGATGATATCAACGCCCTGCTGCTGGACCCGAACACGCGGGTCGTCAACGACCTGCTCGATGTGGTTGCCAAATACGGCACGCCGGAGGAGATCGAAGCGAAGGCCGCGCGGGCGCGCGACTTCGACGCGCTGATGGCGCGGCTGGCCGAGCACGACTGCCGCTATCTCGACGACCTGATCTGGCTGCAGGGCCAGCGCGATGCGGGCGCGTTCATCAGCGAGGCGGACTATCGCCGCGCGGTGCTCGGCCCGGCCGCGGACGCCACGGCCTTCAAGGATGACTTTGCGGTCACGCTCGAAATCAGCGCGGCCCAGTACTTCCCCTGGATCATCGAAGAGGCGCGGCAGTCGATCGCCAACCGCGAGCTGATGCCCGGCCGCTTCATCCGGGTGCGCAAGATGCGCGAGTCCGAGGCGGACTGCGGCGACATGCTGGCCTTCGCAGCCGCGATGCAGATCATGGGCGCGTCATACGTCGAGACGCTGGACACGAAGGGCACCGACGGCTCGAACATCCACCTGGGCGGGCCGGACACGCTCACCGGCTATTTCGGCGGCATCGGCCAGCCGAACGACCACGTGCTCCGCTGGGTGGACGAGTATCTGTACTACTACACCACCTACGGCACGCGGCAGGTGCTCAACATCAACTCCGGCACGATCCTGGCCGGCTATCTGCTGCACAAGCTGGGCATCGGCAACGAGTTCAAGATCAGCGTCTTCGTGGGCAACGACAACCCATACGCCGCGCTCTGGACGCTGCTGGCGGCCAAGCTGTTCTCGCGCGCCGACGGCGCATCGCCCTTGATCGGCTTCAACTGGGGCAACTCGGTCAACAACGAGACCCTCGAGATCACCGCGGAGTTCCGCCGCGCGCTGGGGTTCGAGGACGTGGTGCGCTTCGAGCATCACATCACCGAGGCGTACCGCCACATCGTCATCCAGCCGTACAACCGGCGGGACGAGCTGGTGGCGCTGGCCGACCACGTCGCCAACATCTCGGCCAAGCACGAGGGCGGCGACCCGGATGTCGAGGCGACGCGCGAGCACCCGTCCGATATCCTCGACTACTTCCGCCCGCGGAGCGAGATCGAGGCCGCCGGCGACATGCCCGTGCTGCTGGGCAACTACCTGGACAAGCACGAATCGGTCAACCGCACGGCCCGCGCGCTGACGCAGGCCGGGCTGAGCTGGCTCGCCGCGTCGAAGCTGCACCACCGGAAGTAGCGTCTGGAACACGAAGCACGAAAGACACGAAGCGTGATGAACGCACGTATGAGTCCTTCGCGTTCTTCGCGCTTCGTGCGCTTCGGCAACTTCGCGCCTTCGTGTTCCAAACATCCTCGTGACCCACACCCCTGGTTTGGAGATCGTTCTTGATTCGCAATATCCGGGTCATCACCGCGGCCTCCTTTGCCGCAATGTTGTTCCTCGGCATCGGCAGCGCGCTGATCGGCGCGGCCGCGCGCGATATCGGGCTGACGCCGGAGCAGATCGGCTTTATGCTGGCCGTGCAGAACGTGGGCTTCGGCGTGGCCGTCGCAGCCACAGGCGCACTGAGCGATACGCATCCGAAGGCGCGGCTGCTGCTGTTCGGCAGCCTGGTGCTCGGCGCCGCGTTCCTGGCCTTCTACGCCTGGCCCGGCTTCCTGCTCAACCTGCTCGTCATGGCCTTCATCGGCGTGGGCACGGGGGTCTACGAGGGCGTCACCGATGCGCTCCTGTTCGACCTGCACACGGCGCGCGCGGGCTTCATCATCAACATCAATCACCTGTTCGTGACCCTCGGCTCCGCGACGATCGCGCTCTACCTGCTGTTTCTCGCCTCGCAATGGCGGATGGCCGTCATTCAGGCGGGCGCGGCGGTGCTGCTCCTGGCCGCCTTCTTTGCGCGGGTGCATCTCCCCGTCAGGCCCGGCCATCAGCCGGGGCTGCGCGAGAAGCTGGGGATCGTGGCCCGCAGCCGCCTCATCGCGGTGCTCTTCATCGGCACGATCGTGGCCGTCGGCGGCGAGGGGACGACGATCGGCGTGCTGACCACCTATCTGGCGCAGACGCGCGGGCTCTCGGCGCTGCACGCCAACATCGGGCTGGTGATCTTCCTGCTCGGCATCGCCGCGGGCCGCCTGCTGATCGGCGTCCTGGCGCGGCCCCATCGCATCCGCCGGCTGCTGCTCGCGCTGTTTGCGCTGTCGAGCCTGGCGCTGACGCTCTATTTCGTGGTCGACTTCGGCCCGTTCATCTGGCCGGCGACGCTGCTCGCGGGGCTGTCCGTGTCCGCGCTGCTGCCGCTCATTCTGGCCTATGCGGGGCTGGCGTTCCCGCACATGGCCGGCACGGTCATGGGCGCGGTCAAGATCGCCATCCCGGTCGGCGGCATCTTGACCGCGCTGTTGCTCTCGGCCCTCACGGCGCTGGCGTCGTTCGAGACCGCGCTGCTGGCGATGCCGGCCGGGTTGTTCCTGGGGCTGTTGCTGCTCGCCTGGCTGAGCCGCACGCAGCCCGCGTCCGCGGGGTGCGTCCCAATCCCGGGCCAGCAGGCATCCTGAGCGGGTGGGCGGAGGCTCCTTCGACTGCACCCGCACTGCGTGCGGCTTCCGCTCAGGATGCCTCCGCACGCCGCTTTACAGCAGCGCGGCGAACGGGTAAAATACAAGCGGAGCTGCGGAAGCTCCCGCGCCAGCACAGGCCGGCCAGAGTTCGAATGCCGAGGAAACGCCCGCGATGTCAGAGAATCGCCCCCTGCGTGTGATCAATGCCGTGGCTCCCATCCGCATCTGCGACAACGGCGGATGGACCGATACCTGGTTCGCCGGACACGGCAAGATCTTCAATATCGCGGTCTACCCCTACGCCGAGGTGCAGGTCGAGGTGTATCCCTACGACCGGCGCGCGGGCGGCGACCGGGTGGTGATCTACGCGGAGAACTACGGCGATCACTACGTGCGCGACCTCCAGCTCAACGGCTGGCAGAAGCACCCGCTCATCGAGGCGGCCATCGAGCGCATGCAGGTCCCCGACGACTGCGCCGTCCACGTCACCATCTTCTCGGAAGCGCCCGGCGGCGCATCCACGGGCACGTCCGCCGCGGTGACGGTCGCGCTGGTCGGCGCACTGGATCGGCTGACGCCGGGCCACCTGACGCCCCATGAGGTCGCATACACCGCGCAGGCCATCGAGACGGAGATGCTGCACCAGCAGTGCGGCATCCAGGATCAGCTCGCGTCCGCGTATGGCGGCATCAACTACATCGAGATGCATCATTACCCGCGCGCCTCGGTGTCGCAGATCCAGGTCGCCAACCCCATCTGGTGGGAGCTGGAGCGCCGGCTCGCGCTGATCTTCCTGGGCAAGACGCACAACTCGTCGCGCGTCCACGAGAAGGTGATCCGCGAGCTGGAGGACGCGGGGCCAGACAGCCGTAAGCTCGCCCGGCTTCGCACGACCGCGGAACGCTCGCGCGATGCGGTCTACGCGGGCGATTTCGCCGAGCTGGGCCGCGCGATGAACGACAACACCGCGGCGCAGGCCGAGCTCAACGCCGCGCTGGTCAGCGCGGACGCGCTGCGCATCATGGAGATCGCGCGGGCCCACGGCGCGCTCGGCTGCAAGGTCAACGGCGCGGGCGGCGAGGGCGGCTCCGTCACCATCCTGTGCGGCGACCTCTCCTCGGCCAAGCGCACGATGCTCCGCGAGATCGAGGCGGAGAACCCGCTGTACAAGAACCTGCCGATCTACCTGAGCCGCTTCGGCCTGCGCACATGGGAGGGCAGCCGCAACGGCGACCAGAAGGGAGGCGGATAATGCAGTGGCAAGAGGTGAGGGAGCACTACCCCGACCAGTGGCTCATGGTCGAGGCGATCAAAGCACACTCTGAGGCTAATCGACGCGTCCTCGACCAACTGGCCGTCCTGAGGGCCTTTCCCGACTCGGCAACCGCCTTGCGGACCTACGCCCTGCTGCACAAGGAAGCTCCTCAAAGAGAGCTGTACGTTCTGCACACCAGCCGGAAGGAGCCGGACATCCGAGAACGCCATTGGTCAGGTATCCGAATGGATTTCCTGACCGCCGTGGGCGCCGTCATCGATCTCGATAGCATGGAGATTCGCGCCGCAACACAAGATAGCTGATAAGCATCAATCACCGATAAGGAGACAACATCATGCCACGACCCATCACACTGTTCACCGGCCAGTGGGCAGATCTGCCCTTCGAAACGGTCTGCGCGAAGGCGAAGTCCTTCGGCTATGACGGCGTGGAAATCGCGTGCTGGGGCGACCATTTCGAGGTGGACAAGGCCCTGGCCGACGCGGCGTATTGCAAGGCCAAGCGCGCGCTGCTCGAGAAGCACGGCCTCAAGGTCTTCGCCATCTCGAATCACCTCGTCGGCCAGGCCGTCTGCGACCGGATCGACGAGCGCCATCAGAGCATCCTGCCCCCGCGCCTCTGGGGGGACGGCAAGGAGGACGGCGTGCGCGCCCGCGCGGCCGAGGAGATCGCAAACACGGCCCGCGCCGCAAAGAAGTTCGGCGTCAACGTCGTGCCCGGCTTCACCGGCTCGCCCATCTGGCACCTGGTCTACTCCTTCCCGCCCAACCCCGGCGACTTCCTGGAGAAGGGGCTGAAGTTCTTTGCGGACACCTGGAAGCCGATCCTCGACGTGTTCCAGCAGGAGGGCGTGCGCTACGCGCTGGAGGTGCACCCGACCGAGATCGCGTTCGACATCGCCAGCGCGGAGAACGCGCTCAACGCGCTCGACTGGCACCCCGCGTTCGGCTTCAACTATGACCCCAGCCACTTCGGCTACCAGGGTGTGGACTATGTCAAGTTCATCCGCAAGTTTGCGGAGCGCATCTACCACGTCCACATGAAGGATGTCTGGTGGTCGAACGTGCCCACCGAGGCGGGTGTCTTCGGCGGGCATCTCAACTTCGGCGATTCCCGGCGCTTCTGGGACTTCCGCTCGCTGGGCCGCGGCAGCATCAACTTCGAGGAGATCATCCGCGCGCTCAACGAGATCGGCTACCAGGGCCCGTTGTCGGTGGAGTGGGAGGACGGCGGCATGGACCGCGAGCACGGCGCGACCGAGGCGGCCGCGTTCCTGCGCAAGCTCGACTTCCCGCCCTCCGCGGTCGCGTTCGACGCCGCGTTCGAACGGAAGTAATGTAAAACGGAGGTTCATTCATGGCCGAATCATCGTTTGGCAGCATGGCCGGCCCGAAGGCCGAGGGCGCCGCGCCGGAGCTCGGCATCGGCATGTTGGGCTACGCGTTCATGGGCAAGGCCCACACCAACGCGTTCAAGAAGATCCCGTACATGATGTACCCCCCGCCCGCGATCCCGAAGCTTGTCGCGCTGTGCGGGCGCAACGAGGAGGCCACGCGCGCGGCCGCGGAACGCTATGGCTACGAGAAGGTCTACACCGACTGGCGCGACATGATCGCGGACCCCGCGGTGCAGATCTTCGACAACGGCGGCCCGAACAACATCCATGCGGAGCCGACCATCGCGGCCGCGCGGGCGGGCAAACACGTCCTCTGCGAGAAGCCGCTGGCGCGCACCGCGGCCGAGGCCAAGACCATGTTGGACGCGGTCAACGCGGCCGGCGTCAAGCACATGGTCGCGTTCAACTATCGCTTCGTCCCCGCGATCCGCCTGGCCTACAACCTGATCAACAGCGGCAAGCTGGGCCGCATCTACCACTTCCGCGCGGTCTATCTGCAAGAGTGGATCATGCCGCACTACGGCGCGGGCATGATCTGGCGGACGGACAAGGATGTCGCGGGCAGCGGCGCGCTGGGCGACCTCGGCGCGCACATCATCGACCTGGCGCGCTTCCTGTGCGGCGAGATCAAGAGCGTCGGCGCGCTGACCCGAACCTTCATCCCCGAACGCTCCGGCCAGAAGGTCGAGGTGGATGATGCGTTCGTCTCCGTCGCGGAATTCGAGAACGGCGCGATCGGCACGCTGGAGGCGAGCCGGTTTGCGGGCGGCAACAAGAACGGCGAGCGGCTCGAGATCAACGGCGAGAAGGGCAGCATCCGCTTCAACATGGAGCGCATGAACGAGCTGGAGGTGTTCTGGGTCGGCGATGAGCCGAAGGAGACCCAGGGCTGGCGCACGGTGCTCGTCTCGGAGAGCTACCACCCGTGGTGGGAGAACTGGTGGCCCCAGGGCCATATCATCGGCTGGGAGCACACCTTTGTCCACGAGATCACGCACTTCCTCGACTGCATCGTGAACGACAAGGACGTCGCGCCCTTCGGCGCGTCCTTCGAGGACGGCTATCGCGCGGCGGTGGTGTGCGACGGCATCCTGGAATCCGCGGCCACGCGACGGGTTGTCGATTTGAAGTACTAACGGATTAAGCCACAGAGGTCACAGAGGACGCAGAGTTTTTGGGTTATAGATGACACGGATTGAATCTTTCCCCGATAAGTGTCTATCCGAAAATTGCTCTGGCCGGTCTCCGACCGAGCCAGGGGCACGGTCAGAGACCGGCCCCAGCGGGTTTTCGGATAGGTTCTAAATCCGTGTCATCCGTGGCGAAAATCTCCGTGCTCTCTGCGACCTCTGTGGCTAATTACGTCTGCGTCACGTTCTCCAGCCTCGTCTCCCCGACACGCACACGCACGACATCGCCCGGCAGCAGGGTGAAGTCCTCGCCGGGCACGATGCCCGTGCCGGTCATCAGGAATGCGCCCCAGGGGAAGGAGAGCTCGCGGAACAGGTAGTCGGCCAGCTCCTGCGGCCGGCGCTTCATGCGGCCCAGGTCGGTCGCGGCGCTGAAGATGGTCGCCCCCTCGCGCACGATCTCCAGGCCGATGCTCACCGCCTGCAGTTCCTCGGCGGACGCCAGCACGATGCCCGCGCCGAGCGCGCATGACCCGTCGTACACCTTCGCCTGCGGCAGGTAGAGCGGGTTCGCGCCCTCGATGTCGCGCGACGACACGTCGTTCCCCGCGCAGTAGCCCACGATCTCGCCGTCGCGGTTGAGCACCAGCGTAAGCTCCGGCTCCGGCACGTTCCAGCCGCTGTCCCGCCGGATGCGGATCGCGTCGCCCGGCCCGACCACGCGCCAGCCCGCGGCCTTGAAGAACAGCTCCGGCCGCTCCGCCTCGTACACCCGCTGGTAGACGTCGGCGGTCGCCGACTCCGCCTCGCGCGCCTGGCGGCTGCGCAGATAGGTCACGCCGCTCGCCCACACCTCCTGCTCCGCCTCGATGGGCGCGAGCGGGTGTCCGGCGGCCGGCTCGCCGGTCAGGTGGCTCGCCAGCAGGGCCGGCAGCTCCGCGGCGCGCGCCTGCAAGGCGCGGGCCAGGGTGAAATCGGGGCTCAGGTGCCGGCCGTCGAGCGCCCAGCGGGCTGCGCCCAGGCTGCGGTAACGGGTCAGTATCATGGCAGCATCCCTTGCGCGGCCGGCCTTGCGGAGCCGCGCGGTTACGTCGGGGGCTGTCGCCGGCCCCGCGGAGGCGGCGCAGCTATTCGCGCGTCAGGAGCTCGGCCGCGATCTCGATGGCCGCGGCCACCACATGCGGGCAGATGGAGGCGAAGACGCGCTGCTCGCGGGCGGCCGCCTGCCCTTCCGGCGTGAATGTGTCGAAGCCGATCAGGTCACGGCAGCGGATCGCGCCGTTTGCCGCCTCGAAGCGGCGCAGAAACTCCGCGGCCAGCGCGTACATGCGCTCCTTGGCCGCCTTGTCGGGCAGCGCGCTGCCGTAGCGCAGGCCGAGCGCCATCAGCGCGCCGGACGCCGCGCCGCAGACCTCGCCCTGGCGCGCGATGCCGCCGCCGAAGGGAACCGCGAGCCGCAGCGCCGTGTCCAGCGGCAGGCCCAACGCCTCGGCGAAGGCCGAGAGCGTCGCCTGAGAACAGTTATACCCCTCGCTGAAGCGGGCGAGGGCCGCATCGATCGGGAAAGTCTGTGTGCTCATGGGGCTTACTATACACCGCCCGCCAACAGACCGCAAACTGCCCTGGGAATTCCAGGATCGCGGCGCGAGGGTACGGGATCTATCCGAAAGCTGCCGAGCGCCCGAATCCCCTCGGCTCCCCCTCTCCTGACGTGCGAGCCGGAGGCTCGCCCAACGTCAGGAGAGGGGGCTGGGGGGTGAGGCAAGCCGGAGCAATCTTCGGATCGGTTCTAAAACACACCCCCCGCGGCGAGCGCCTTGTCACACTTATCCGACTATGGTATTATACTTGCACTTCTGGTTGCCGGCCTCCACAAATTCAGAGAGGAAGCGCATGGAAATCGAAGCCAAGTTTGCCATCCCCAACCGGCAGGTCTACCGGGACCTTCTCCGCGTGCGCCAACTGGCAGGCTTCACGCTCGTCCCCGCCGGCACGGCCAACGTCACCGATCATTATGTCGATACTGCCGACGCCCGGCTGCTGCACGCGGGCTATGCCTGCCGCCTGCGGGCCGAAGGCGCGCAGGTCCTGGTGTCGCTCAAGAGCCTGGGCGGCGCGGAGGGCGCCGTCCACTATCGCGACGAGCAGGAGGTCTGGCTGCCTGCCCTGACCCTCGACATCCACGCCTGGCCCGCCGGCCCGGCGCGCGACCTTGCCCTTCGCCTGGCCGGCGGCGCGGCCCTGCAAGCCCTCCTGGATCTGGAGCAGCGCCGCGCCCGCGCGGACCTGGTCGAGCCGCTGCCCGGCCGCGCGCGCCGGGTGGCGCAGTTCAGCCTGGACGCGGTGCGGGCAGCCGGGGGCCGGCGGCCCACATCCTATTACGAGCTCGAGATCGAGCTGATCGACGACGGTACGGAGGCCGACCTCGCGCGCATCGCCGCGGAGCTGGCGGAGACCTACCGGCTGACGCCGGAAACGCGCTCCAAGTTCGAGCGCGGGCTGGCCCTGCGCCGCCCCGCCGCGGCCGCGCAGCCGCTGGCCGTCGCGGCCGCGGAGCCGCTGCTGCCGGACGAGCCGATGAGCGAGGCCGGGCGCAAGCTGCTGCGGCTGCACTTCGGGCGGATGCTGGCCAACGAGGCGGGGACCCGCGTCGGAGAGGACATCGAGGCCCTGCACGATATGCGCGTCGCGACCCGGCGCATGCGCGCGGCCTACGGCGTGTTCGCCGAATATTATGACCGCGCGACGCTCGACCCCTTCAACAAGGGCCTGCGCCGCACGGGGCGCAGCCTCGGCGCGGTCCGTGACCTGGATGTGCTGCTCGAAAAGGCCGAGGCCTACCGAGCCGCGCTGCCGCCGGAGGCCACCGCCGACATCGACCCGCTGCTGGAGGAATGGCGCGCGCGCCGCGAGAAGGCCCGCGGCCGGATGCTCGCATACCTGGACGGCCAGAGCTATCGCACGTTCGTCGCGGACTTCCGCACGTTCCTCGCCACGCCCGACGCGGGCGCGCTCGCGTACGCCGCGGAACAGCCCGTCCCCTACCAGGTGCGCCACGTCGTCCCCCGGCTGATCTTCACGCGCTACGAGGCGGTGCGCGCCTACGAGCCGGTGATCGCGGCCGCGCCGCTGCCCACCTACCACCTGCTCCGCATCGACTGCAAGCGCCTGCGCTATGCGCTGGAGTTCTTTCGCGATGTGCTGGGGCCGGAGGCCGCCGGCCTCATCAAACAGGTGACCGCGCTGCAAGACCTGCTCGGCGCGCTCCAGGATGCGCATGTCGCGGAGGGGCTGATCGCCGAGTTCCTGCAGAAACGGTCCAGGCGTCGGAAGAAGGCCCCGGCCGTCCCGCTGGCCGGCGTCGAGCGCTATCTGGCCGCGCAACGCGCGACCCAGGAAGATTTGCTGGTCCTGTTCCCGCCGGCCTGGGCCGAGATCGTCGGGCCGGATTTCCGCCGTGCGCTGGCGTTGGCAGTCTCGGTGCTGTGACACGCCGCTGTGCTCGCCCGCCATCCGCGGGCAGGAGGGTCTGATGTCGAAGAAACACAAAGATAAGCCGACAGACGAGGCCGCCGGGGCCGATGCGCCCGCCGAGACGCCGGAACAGCCTGCCGCGGCCGTGGTCGAAGCAACCTCGATCAGCCAGGACGAGCCCCAGCCGAAGCGCGGACGCATGAAGACCAAAGAATACGAGAAGGAGCTGGCGAAGCTGAACATCGAGCTGGTCAAGCTCCAGGAGTGGATCCGCACCAAGGGGCTGAAGGTCGTCATCATCTTCGAGGGCCGGGACGCCGCGGGCAAAGGCGGCGCGATCAAGACCATCACCGCGCCGCTGAACCCCCGCGTGGCGCGCGTGGTGGCGCTGCCCGCGCCGACCGAGCGCGAGAAGACCCAGTGGTACTTCCAGCGCTACGTCAGCCACCTGCCCGCGGGCGGGGAGCTGGTGCTCTTCGACCGAAGCTGGTACAACCGGGCGGGCGTCGAGCTGGTAATGGGGTTCTGCACCGAGGACGAGTATCGCGAGTTTCTGCGCTCCTGCCCCGAGTTCGAGCGCATGTTGGTGCGCTCCGGCATCATCCTGATCAAATACTGGTTCTCGGTCAGCGACGACGAGCAGGAGAACCGCTTCCGGGCGCGCATGGAGGACCCCACCAAACGCTGGAAGCTCAGCCCGATGGATCTGGAATCGCGCTCGCGCTGGGTGGAGTATTCGAAGGCGAAGGACGCCATGTTCGCCTCCACCGACATCAAGCAGGCGCCATGGTACGTCGTGCGGTCGGACGACAAGAAGCGCGCGCGGCTCAACGTCATCCACCACCTGCTGAGCCTGATCCCCTACGAGGATCTGACGCCGGAACCGATCCAACTGCCCCCGCGCCAGGCCGACAACGGCTACGTCCGCCCGCCCATCACGGATCAGACGTTCGTGCCGGAGGTCTACTGAGGCGCACGAACGCGACGCGGCTCGCAGCCCTCGCCCCCCTCTCCTGAGGCGCGAGCCTTCAGCTCGCCCCTCAGGAGAGGGGGCCGGGGGGTGAGGCCAACCCTCGGACAGACATTCAGCCAAATCCTGTCAATCCTGTGAATCCTGTCCAAACAGCCGCCCCCGGCCCGGTCAGAGACCGGCCGGAGCGGGCTTTCGAATAGACATTCAGCCAAATCCCGTCAATCCTGTAAATCCTGTCCAAACAGCCGCCCCCGGCCCGGTCGGAGGCCAGCCAGAGCGAACTTTCGAACACGCCGGGCTGAGAGCGACACGTTGGCGACAGGAAAGATGCGAAACATATTGCGGGCGTGATACGTAGTGTGTAAGAGCGACTTGAGAACCTAACGTCCCGGAGGTCATCGCCATGCTGCCCATCCTCGAAGCGCACAACCTGGTCAAGAAGTTCAACGGCTTCACCGCAGTCGACGACGTCAGCTTCGCCATCGAGGAGGGGGAGATGTTCAGCCTGCTGGGCCCCAACGGCGCGGGCAAGACCACCACCATCGCCATGCTCTCCTGTCTGCTGGCCCCCACCGCGGGCGAGGCCGTCATCGGCGGCCACTCGGTGACCCGCGACCCCATGGCGGCGAAAAAAATTATCGGCGTGGTGCCGCAGGACATCGCCCTGTACGAAGAGCTGAGCGCGCTGGAGAACCTGCACTTCTGGGGCCGCATGTACGGCATGGGCGGCGCGGCGCTGAAACGCCGCATCGCCGAGGTGCTGGAGGAGGTGGGCCTGGCCGACAAGGCCAAACAGCGGGTCAAGACCTACTCCGGCGGCATGAAGCGGCGCATCAACATCGCCGTGGGGCTGCTGCACCGGCCGCGGCTGCTCTTCATGGACGAGCCGACCGTGGGCATCGACCCGCAGAGCCGGCGCAACATCCTGGACAGCGTCAAGGCGCTCAACCGCCAGGGCATGACCGTGCTCTACACCACCCACTACATGGAAGAGGCGCAGGAGCTGTCGCAGCGCGTCGGCATCATCGACCATGGCAGGCTGATCGCGCTGGGCACGCAGCAGGAGCTGACGCAGATGGTGGGCCAGATGGACGCGCTGCGCCTGCACCTGCCCGAGGGCCAGGAGGCCGGGGAGCTCATCGCGGCCCTGCAGGCCCTGCCCGATATGCGCCAGGTCACCACGGCCGACCATCAGATCGTCCTGATCGTCCCCGATGCCCAGGAAGCCATCCCGCCCGTCTTCGCCCAGGCCGACCGCCTCGGCTTCAAGATCCGCTCGGTGGAGATCGAGGAGCCGAACCTGGAGGCGGTGTTCCTGCACCTGACGGGGCGGGCGCTGCGGGACTAGGAGCGACGCCATGACCAAACTGATCGCTATCGCCTGGAAAGACCTGCGTTTGATATTCCGCGACCGGGCCGCGTTGATCCTGATGCTGGCAACCCCCTTCGCCCTGACCCTGGGCATGGGGTTGATCACCGGCGCGTTCTCCGGCGGCGGCAGCTCGATCCCCCAACTGCCCGTGGTCGTGGTCAACCAGGACGGCGGCCAGTTGGGCGACGCGCTGACGCAACTGCTCACCTCGGCCGACCTGGACGACCTGCTGGCCGCGCGGGTGGAGACGGACGAGACCGCGGCCCGCAGCGCGGTCGAGTCCGACCAGGTCGCGGCCGCGGTGATCGTCCCCGCGGGCTTTACCGACAGCATCATCCCCAAGGACGCCGATGCGCTCTCCGCCCCGGCCGTCGCCATCGAGGTGGTCATGAACCCCGGCCGGCCCATCAGCGCCGGCGTCGTGCGCTCCATCGTCGAGGGCTTCATCGACCAGGTGGAGGCCGGCCGCGTGGGCGGGCAGGTGGCCATCGGGCAGCTCCTGGGCAGCGGGCTGATCGCGTCGCAGGAGATCGCGCAGATGGCGCAGCAGTTCGGCCAGGAGCAGGCCAGCCTGGCCGGCGAGCCGCTGATCCGCGTCCGGCGCAGCGACGTCGCGCCCGAGGAGACCAACGACTTCAACCCGCTGCTGCTGCTGGCGCCCGGCATGGCGCTGGCCTTCCTGATGTTCACCGTCAGCCTGGGCAGCCGCAGCATCCTGGTGGAGCGTCGCGACGGCACCCTGGCCCGTATGTTGAGCACCGCCACCCCCGCCGGCCCGATCCTGGTGGGCAAGATCGCCGGCGTCTACCTGGTGGGCGTGGCGCAGATGTTCATCTTGATCCTGGCCAGCACGCTGCTCTTCCGGCTGGACTGGGGCGACCCGCTGGGCGTCATCGCGCTGGTGCTGGCCGCGGTGGTGGGCGCGGCCGGCTGGGGATTGCTGCTGGCCGCGGTGGCCAAGACCCCCAACCAGGTGGCCAACCTGGGCATGACGATGATGCTGCTCTTCGGCATCCTGGGCGGCAGCTTCTTCGGCGGCGCGCTGCCCGAAGGCGCGCTGGGCCGGCTGGCCAAGATCACCCCCAACGCCTGGGCCATGGCCGGCTTCACCGCCCTGGCGCGCGGCGGCGATCTGACCGATATCGCGCCCGACATCGCCGCGCTGCTGGCCATGGGCGCGGCCCTGCTGGCCATCTCCGTGGCGCTGTTCAGCCGCAAGGGCTTCTTGCAGAGGTGACGCCGTGAATCGCATCCTGAACATCGCGCGCAAAGACACCCTGCTCCGCTTTGCCAACCCCATGGAGCTGCTCTTCTTCATCATCCTGCCGGTGATCTTCACCGTGGTGGTCTCCGGCTTTGCCGACAGCCAGATGAACCGCGACGACCGCATCGCGGTGCTGGTGGTCGACCAGGACCGCGGCGCGCTGAGCAACGACCTGGTGCAGGCGCTGGCCGACGGCGGCAGCCTGCGGCCGGAGACGCTGGAGGCCGCGGCCGCGGCCAAAGCTTTCGACGACGGCGACGCGGCCGCGCTGTTGACCATCCCGGCCGGCTTCGAGGCCAGCCTGCGCGCCGGCCAGCCGGTGGAGGTGGATCTGCAACTGGAGCCGGCCAACATCAGCAGCGTGGCCGCGCAGCAGGCCATCCAGGCCGCGGCCGCTCGGGTCAGCCGCGGCCTGGCCGCGGCCAACAGCAGCCTGGCCGCGGCCGAGCAGGTGCGCCCCTTCACTGACCAGGCTGAACGCACGGCCTACTTCGACGCCAGCCTGGCCGCGGCCCAGAGCCTGCTGGCTGCCGCGCCGGCGCGCATGACAACCGTGGCCGCGGTCCAGAAGGAGCGCGAGGAATACAGCGCGGAGATGCAGGGTTCCGCCGGGCAGATGCTGGTCTGGGTGTTCATCCCGCTGCTGGGCACCGCCGGGGTGATGGCCTACGAGCGGGCCACCGGCACGCTGAAGCGGCTGCTGACCACGCCGACCAGCACGACGGAGTATCTCCTGGGCACGGTGGTCGGCCAGTACGGGCTGGGCATCGTGCAGATGCTCCTGCTGGTGGGCTTCGGCGCGCTGGCGCTGAAGGTCGCCTGGGGCCCGCC
>MWBF01000043.1 GCA_002068935.1 Chloroflexi bacterium ADurb.Bin325 | reverse complement strand
GACCGACTGCGCTAAGGCGCATCAGAAGGCGTCGCCGGTGGATAATTGGAGGTTGTAGGACGGAGGTAACGATGCACGCGCCGATATGGTGGTATGTCTGGCTGGGAGTGGTGCTGCTGTTCGGGATGATGTCGTTCCTGAGGCGGCACGGCGGCAGACTGCCGCCCCGGTCCGGCCGCCGCGTCTCAGGCCGCCTGGCCGCTTCTGAGGCCGGCTGGAACGATGACTTGGAGCTTTTCGGTGAAGATGAGCACGCCGGCAGGGTTCCGCAGGTGGTGGCAGCCGCTCTGGATGACGCTGACCGTGCGGGGCGCTACGCGATGGCGTTGGCCAGCCATGATCCGAGCTTCGCGCCCGATGCGCCGGTCTCGCCGTTTGATGCTGGTGGGCCGGTGCACATGGGCGTGTGACAGGCTCTGTTGCTCTTCAGGATAGGTGTCGTCGCTCCTGCCAGACGATCGGCCAATGCGCTCAGTCGCGCCGCATACCAACGCTCGCCACTCCGCAGCGACCACTCGCCGTGGAGGGCGGCTCGCCAGGTTGCGGGGGGCGCGGCCAACCCGTAGGCCGCGCCGACCAGCCGCCGCCGTGCCGCGCGGGCCTGGAGGTGGGCTGGGACGACGGCGCGCTGGATCGCCGCCAGGTCACGGCCGGCGTCGCGTGCGCGGGCCAGGGTGTAGGCAGTTTTGCCCGCGGCGGCGGGGGCGAGGTAGAGGTGGGTGGGCACGGCATTCAGCCGTGAGCCACTGTCTGTGCAAAACGTTCAGCGAAGGCCTGGCAGCGAGCCCGGAATTCGGGCAGGCTGCCGGTCAAAGCGAGCACCTCGGTGCGCAGGGCCCACACCATTTCGCCTGAATAGGGATAGTGATTGACCTTGGCAGACCCGTCAGAGTAGATCAGCACACCCAATCTCAGCCGCAGCGTATTGCAGTATTCTAGCATCTCACGACGGTCGCCTTCGTCCGGTGGGCCCTGCAGCTTCTTATGTTTGGTATCCAAAACCAGGTAAGGCCGACCATCACGGCGCAGGACGATATCCGGACGCACACGCTCACGTTCTGACGCATCGAGCCAGATTTCCTTCTGAATGACTACGTCTATCGCTTGGTCTGGCTCGCGGCTGGCTGCAAAGTGAGCTGCGAGGTAGTGGGCCACGAAAAGCTCGAACGCCTTGTTCATATCGAACAAGTAGGCCGCAAATGCGACCGCACCTTCTTTGCCCTCGACCGACCGATGCTGAAGCAACAGGCGAGCCAGGTTGATGCGACTCTGATATGATCGGTTCAGACGGTTATAGACGATGCGATCAAAGTCGGCTTCGGCAATCGGCGTCAGGCTCACCTCGGAGAACAACGTAAGCGCCCGGCGCAGTCGGGGCCGAAGCTGGGGCTTGCGGTACTCCGCTCTTGAGAGATGCCACAGCGTCCATTTCAGGATGCGGTTTTCGATGACGTCAGCGGTGTAGTCGGCGGATTCTTGCCAGAAGCGTCCGGGTTGCACCGCATCGCGCCGCACCTGCTGCGCCATCTGCAGCCGACCGCGAAGGAAGGGTTTGTTCTCCTGCCGAGCCACATAGGAGCGAAAGATGCCCTGTTGGGCCAGGCGTTCGACCTGGCCCGCGAAGATCTCCACTATGAACTCAAACAACTCCTCGCTTTCATCGATCTCGCTGTGTTCTTCCCGGAACTCGGGTAGATCATAGGCGTAAGTGAGCATGTAGAATAGATTGTTGGTGGGCGCCTTGGGGGCGATCACGATGCGCAGGCCATCCAACTCGATGGTGCCGACATACTGGTGAGCGGTCAGTACATACGTATTGCTCCCCTCACGGGTCAGGTCCTCCTGTATATCCAGATACTTGTTGCCGAAGCGTAGCTTCAAGGCGCGCGCCGTAGCGCGATCCAAAGTTACCGGTTTCGACTCATGCTCTTGGAGACGGACCAGGACGCGACCTTCTTCAGCCATTGCCTTAACCCTGTCTGATGCCCTTGACAAGCGCTCCATCCCACTCCCAACGTTCTGCTTTGCTGCGCTCCCGCTGGTCAACGTAGTATTCCTTGAGATATGGTTCGATGTTGCGCCGCCAGATGCGCCGGAGCTGTGTCTCGGTCAGGTCACGCCGCATGAAGTGGCTGGGGCCGATAGCGAAATCGGGGTCGTCAATGGCTTCTGCACTGAGCCGGCGGTAGAGTTCCAGCAGGTACGGCACGCTGACCGGGTTGTGCTCCAGCCAACGCGCAAGGAGGTCAGGATCAGCGCCGAAGTGGAAGAAGTGGAAACGGCGCCGCAGCGCAAAGTCCACCAGGGCAATAGAGCGATCAGCGGTGTTCATCGTGCCGATCAAGTAGATGTTTTCAGGGATGCGAAATCGTCTGCCCGAGTAGGCCAGCGTGACATCGAGCCCGCGGTATTCAAGTAAGAGCATGAGCTCGCCGAAGATGCGTGGGATGTTGCCGCGGTTGATCTCATCAATGATAAAGACACATGGTCCGTTGATAGATTGGGCCTGCTGGCAGAACCGCTGGAACACGCCTGGCCGCGTCGGATAGTCAATCATGTAGCGCCCATCAGCCCCGGCCTTGCTCTCCGGGCGGATGCCCTCGATAAAATCCTCATAACTATAGGCAGGGTGGAACTGCACGATCTCCAATCGTTCCGACGGGGGCTTGGTGAGGCCGGTGAGCAGCTTCCCCAGTTCGCAAGCTACGAACGTCTTGCCGGTGCCGGGGGGACCATAGAGGATGATCTGGCGTCTGTCTTCCAGCATCTCTCGCAGTTCCACCATATCATCAAGATTCAGGCTGGTTATGCTCAGAAAGTGATCTGCATCGTACGGCTCGGGCGGTTCAGGTCCAACGAGCGTGCTGCCCGAACCTGGATTAAGATAGCGGTCAATTGCGGGTAGGGGATCATCTTCTGTGGCCAGCAAGACGAGCGGGAACAGCCTCTCGTACGTCTGCACCATGTCCGCGATCAAGGCCTCCGCCGATATGCGCAGTACCGCGGCTTTAGGCAAGATGACTGCTGCCGTGCTACTGGCCCGCGTCGGATCAGCCAGGAATTCCTGCCAGGTGCACGCCTCCGCGCTCACGACCTGGCCGGCCGGCGTCACGGTGATGCTTTCGACCCGGCCGAAGACGAGCCGCAGGTCAGCAAAGACATCAGGCAGTAGATTGACCAATGCCTCGTAGTGAGCCTGACAGTTCCTCTGGAACCGCTGTCGTTGCGCGCCGCCATAGGCGCCCATGCTGAAACCGAACTTCAGGAGATCATGTCTGATTGACGCATGGAGCTGTGCATCCTGCGTGCGTTTGCCCCCTTTGGGATAAAACGCCCCCCAATAGAAATCCCAGGCGCCGCCGCGGCCATAGTCGTTCTTGGGAAAGATGCTGAAGAGATCGGTTTCGGTCTCCATGGATGCCCTGATCGAAGCCGGCAGACGACTGGCAACCGCGCGGAAAACTCGCTGGAACGGCTCGACGACCTCCGCCTTGAATTCATCCTTATGCGTCTGATAGTAAGCCTTGGTCGGCTGCTCGTGAATACCTTGCAGGAGTTGGAACGCGCGCGGCGAAAACGCGCTCTCGGCATGGGCAACGAGCTCATCATCAACGCTGACGCTTGGAGTCGCCGCCGCCAGCGCCGAAAACTTGGCTTCGGTGAGTTCCACCAATGTCCGCCGCCAGCCACCTTCGTTGACCTTGCGCGCGGTCGTATCATCCCACTGCACCGGCAGACGATGACCATGCCGCACCCCCGGTACGAAGTAGTACTGCCCTGTGACTGTTCCGATGCCCAGCACCTCTGCTGTGCCGCGATTAGCAACGATGCGATCCCCTTCCTGAATCTGTGCGAATTTCCAGGCCTGTTCCAGCGCATCGTTGGTCCAACCTGGATGTTTCTGTTGAATTTCGGCACGCCGCGTCACGAAGCCAGCGCGATCCAGGTCGCTCAGATCGCCCAATTCGTCCCACCCAATGGCAATGAAGCCATCGTCTCGGCACTCATCCCATTGCCAGGCATCGTCGCCCGGTGCGATCTTCCAGAAGCGTTGCACAAGAGCTTCCATGCCACTTTCAAGCAGTCGGGTGCGTGCTCCGCTATCAAACACTGCTTTCGCAACCAGCGAAGACGTGTATTTGTGGTAGGGCGAAGCCTGCCAGTCAGCGAAAAGCTGCTTGATGTAGTCCAGCGTCTCACCATATACTTTTTGCTCGCTGTCCCCAAGCTGGCGCCAGGCCTGCGCTGCCAGATAATGCAGCGAAACGGGCGTCTCACCTTCCTTCTGGGTGAAAGACTCGATGCGCGTGGTGGGCAGATCAAGGCGATCGCGAAACAAAGCCAGTTTCAGCGTCAGGTGACCGTTGGCGCCCGCCAGGCCGAGCACAAGCCATCGGCCGTAGGTGAAATGCAGGTGATACTGGCCCGTCGCGCGGCGCAGGGTCCACGCGGCCAGCGGATCGTCCGGCCCCGTCACCCCCAGGCGTTGGGCGGCTTCGGCCAGCAGATCGAATGCCTGCTCGGCTTCTTCCCAGTCCGCAAACATCTCGCTGAAAGGCTTCGCCAAAGCGGGACGCTTCTGCTTCAAGTCCACCTTGTCAATCACGTTGTACAGCTTGTCAATCTCCAGGTTCAGCGGCAGATCAGGCCGCAGGCGCCCCACCTGGGCCAGGTAGACTTGTTTGAATTGCTCATGCGCGGCAACAAATGCGTTGTAGTCTGCAAGATCGAAGGGATAGCCCAGATAGGCCAGGGCATCCCTGGCGCAGCTATTGTAGAGCGGCGCGGTCTCGGCATTGGCCCAGCCGTACAACTCGCCCAACATGTTATTGTGAGCGAATTTGATCGTACTTGCAGCCGTGACGATCTTCGCGGTTGCCTCATCTTCGCCGTCCACCAGCGCCAGGAGGGCAGCGCGCAGCTCGGGGAGTGAGTTCCCGTCGGCGACTTTGTTCTTCATCCGCTTCCCGCTGTTGAGCGCGCCGAAGAGCGCTGCTACATCATCCCGATCGAAGGCCTCTGCCTGGTCACGCAGCTTGCGTAGTAACGCACTGATTTGAGCATAAATGCGGGCTGGCTCATCCAGATTAGCGTGGTAGTGGTTGGGGTGGTTCGGATCGGTTGCTTCGATCTTCCACTGCGCCAGGCGCGCGGCGACATCCATCTTTGCTCCTGTTTGGATTGGCATTGGTTTCAGCCCTGGCCGAAGCGGCCCGTCATCCGGCCAGAATTTGGCCCGCGTCAGCTCCGTCTGGCCCGATTCCCGGCGATACGGCCGGATGTCCCGGTTCAGTTGGCGAATCATGTCGGCGGTAGCATCGGTTTGCAGGTTGAAGTTGTACGCGTTGCCACGGTCTAGCGACGGCGCGAACGCGGCTTGCTGGATGGCCGTCATGAGCTCGGCCGCAGGGATGATCCAGAGATCGAATCGGCCTGAAGTCTCATCGGTGAACGAAATGACGATGTCGCCGCCTGCGGCCGCTGTATCTTCCAGGCGCGTACGTCGCGGTGCGAGCCAGCGATCTCGCTGGGTGGTGAACAGCACATAGACGCGTTTCCCGGTTGACGTCCGGCACCAGCCAGAAGAAGCGGCGTCTTGCGTCAACGGACCCAGGTACGCCTCAGCGCGCGTGATTGTTTCTGCCTGCTTGGCATTCCGATAGGCGTTCTCGAACCAGTTGGTTTTCTGGGCATCTGCTTTTTCTACGGTGAGCAGCAGCTCCTTGCTCACGGCGACAGTCCAGGCGCCTTCCTCCGCCCACTTGGGCAGGCGCGGCGTCAGAACCGCCCCTAATGCTGCCAGGTGCGCTGCGCTGTCGTAGACGCTCTGCCCCGTCACGATTTCGAGCTTGCCATACCATGAGCTGCGCTCGCCCAGGGCATCGAGGTCGATCAGAGACAGGGGGGAGATCTTGCCAGCGGTCTGAGCCTGGTCGAACAACGCCAGGATGGCGCCGAGCCGGTCTTGCCAGTAGGTGTCGTATTTGCTGGTCATGGCGTTTTCCTTGAGTGCATCTGGTCGGAGGTGAGCATCTCGTTTCTCCACTGGCGTCTCTTCAAATTACTCTGTCACTACCCGCCCTCTTGCATTCAACTGTACCACGCTTTCCCGCACGCTCAGATCCACCAGGTTCACATCCAGCTCGCCCGTTGCCTCCAACCGGAGCTGCAGCGCCACCTCCGCGCCGGCGCGCTTCCGCATCGTGTTCAGGGGCGCTCGAGCCGGCATAGATGAGGTACGCGGTTTGCAAGTTCAGCTCATCGCGCACCCTGGCGAGCAGCGTGTAGCCGGCCTGTGAGTCTTGCGGCCGGCCCATGTCGGAGATGACCAAATCGTAACGTCCGGCGCGCAGTTTCTCGACTGCATCATCGGTCGAGGTGCTGATGACGAAGCGAATGCCGAGAGCTTCCAACGCCATCCGTTCGTACACGTTGTTGTTGGGACGGTCGTCGACCCACAGGATCGTGGCGTTGGCTAACTGTTTGATGGTGGCTGGTCCGACAGCCTCCGTCACGACGTTGGCGATCCCTTGCGCCTGTTCGGCACGTGAGCCTGGTGAGTCATCGCCGCCGCGCTGGATGGTTGCTGCTTGCAGGTAGGCGGCCGCCTCTACCTGCTGCTTGATCAATGAGGCCTCGACGCCGCCTGGCCCCGCCTTGAGCTTGAACTCGCCCAGGTTCTGCACGAACGCACGAAGTGGCTGGCCGAAGCATAGCAGGACGAAGACGATCACCAGGGGCCAACTGATGGCGCTGATCAACGAGGCCTAACCTTTCAGCAACTCAACGGTCTGGTCTGCAGATTCCATGTGCCTGAGTCCTTTTGATAGATGTCTGGCGAGACGCCCTCACCACGGCTCCGACAGCTTCGCGACGATATCCTGCCGTGAGAGCACGCGCGAGCACAACTCCCACCGGTGCGCTTCCGTCGTCGTCCTCGACCCCGGCCAATTGCCCCATGCGGAACGCGCTGATGTCCAGGGATTCGCTCCAGTAGTCATACTGGGGCTCAGAGTACTCGTCCCAGGCAACGTGCGCTTACTTTCCAGCCCCTTCCACGATCTTGATCTCTTCCGCGGTCAGGCCGTACAGGGCATACACCTCTCGGTTGACCTCTGCTTCCAACGCACTCACATCCGCATTCGCGTCCACAGATTTTGCTCTCAGAATATCCTCTACCAATCGGATTATTGCGCTCTGGCTAGTGGAAGACTTGATAGGGATAGGAATCTCCTTCACGTAGTTGTTGATCCATCGAGTCACCCCCATACCACTCGTTTCTGCAATAAGAGAAAGGTAGAACCGTATCAACCTGGAGTTTAGGATCCCAAGTAGATACTTCGCGGATATCCCTGGCGGTGGAAGCATGAAGTAGGCCGTGTTGAGCAGGTATATCTCGTCCGTACAGAGCGCGAACCGACCTTCATCGCTTAATTCTATCCAGATAATCTTCTCTTGCTTGAAATCATCGAAGAATGCGCAGGCCCTCAAGTTAGTCCAGTGCTGTCCCTGCGCACCTCTCAGCTTGAACTCCGGTCCAAATCCTTTCAGGTACTGGTAGATGTCCGGGAAGTCCTTCTTGACGTCGATTCCGTTCCTCGTCAGCAGAATGTACAGCCGCGGAAGGCGGTACGCATATCGGAAAATATCCCTTCCTCTAAGGATCGGCTTGATGATTCGCTCGTTCTTGGGATCCAACCTGAGAAATCTGTCTTTTGTTGCCTCATCTATAATGAAAGCTTCATTTGCGCCAGTAGCCAGGCCCAACCTGATCTTCGCACCAAGTTGCGCCAAACCGCGACCGGCTTGTTCAATTTTCTGTCGAAGTTTGCCAGTTGTTGGCCGTGCAAGATCCCAGCTTTTCGGATTGAAGGCAGATTGAGACACAGCATAGCCAGCCAATGGCACAAAATCGGCAAAGCTTCTATCGCCAGTAAAGGGCGAATTCACAACCCAACACATCTCATCCAAATGAGCCTGAGGGACTTGGGAAATCAAGATAGCCACATTGACGATTGCGCTCTCAAACACTTGCGAATCCTCGATGTTGATCAGTTGCCGCAAAGTGTTATGGGTAGCGACGAATTTGCGTAGAGGCTCGCCGTATGCCGCACGCAGATAAGAATTGGAGGTGATAAAGGTCAGGGTTCCGCGTCTGTTCTGGAGCTTTATCGCCTGTTCTACAAAGTAGCAGTATATATCCGCGAAAGGTTCGTAAGATTTGTAAGCAGCTCGTAGTGCGACTTTGTCTCTGATTTTGTCATGACTGATATACGGAGGATTCCCAATGAGTATATCGAACCCATCCTTCACGCCGAACATCCACTCCGGGTCGAAGAAATCGGCGTGCGCGTTCTGGTTGTAGGGGTCCCACCCGGCCAGTTGGGCCGCGGTCGCGCTGCCCCAGCCGTCCTGCCGCAACAGCTCCGCCAGCCCCCCGCGCAGCCGCTCGTCCTCCTGGCGATACTTTTCCTTTGTCGTGGGCGTGCGCGCGGCGAAGTGGCGGCGGCGCACCTCGGCCAGCTCGCGCTCCTGCTCCTCGATCGCCGGGTTGCGGAGCGCCATCTGCGCGGGCCGCGGGATGCCGATCAGCGTGTTCGCGGCCACGAACTTCGTCTCCAGGTTGGGCAGCGGACGGATGCCGCGGTTGGGCCGCGCATCGTCGACCCGCTGGTCCACGACGAGCGAGATGAAGAAGCGCAGCTTGGCGATCTGCACCGCGATGGGCTGGATGTCCACGCCGTAGATGCAGTTCTCGATCAGGTAGAGCTTGCGGCCGTAGTCGCTGCTGTTGCGATCGAACGCCTCTTCGATGTCGGCCAGCCGCGCCCGGCGCTCCTCCCGGTCTCCGATGCGGTATGCTTCGTCCGTCTCGCGTACGGCCTTCTGCCGCTGGAGCGCGCGCCACGCGGTGTTGTCGGGATCCAGCTTGCCGAGCACGTAGACCAGCTTGTGCAACATGCCCATGGGGAATGCGCCGGAGCCACAGGCGGGGTCCAGCACCTTGACATGGTCGATGGCCGCGACCAGCCGCGCGGCCTCGTCGGGCGAGAAGTCGTGGGGCTCGTCGGTGTAGGCCAGGAGACGGCGCAGGCGACCACGGCTGCCTGCATCTCCCTGCGGGGCGAAAGCCGTCTCCAGGTAGGCCAGCAGGCTCTCGTCCACCATGTAATCAACGATTTCGCGGGGGGTGTAGAAGGAGCCGGTCTGCTTGCGCGCTGTCACGCCCGTCTCGGGGTTGTACGCTGCCAGCAGGTTCTCGAAGACTTTGCCCAGCAGCTCCGGGTCGAGCGCGATTTCCTCCTCGATGGGCGTGTTCTCCTCGATGGTGAACTTGTAGCTGTCGAAGATGCGGAGCAGCCCGCGCACTTCGTACCGCCTGCTGCGCGTCGCATACACATCGTTCAGATCCACGCTGCGCGGGCCGCCGAAGAACAGGTCATCGGGCACGCGCAGCGGGTTGTCGGGCCGCTCAGAGAAGCCGTCCACCCGCACGCCTTCCTTCGCCCGGTCGAGACAATCGAACAGCCCGCCGTTGAGGAACGGGATGTCCGCAAAGAGATCCAGCGCGGCAGCCGGATCGGTGAAGTAGTCCGCGTAGCGGTAGACGTTGGAGATGCCGAAATGCTGGTCGCGGCCGCCGTTAGCCGCCTTGCCGCGGAACCTGCGGCTGCCCGGCCTGTCGCGTTCCATGTCCGTGTTGAGCGTGGCAAAGAAGAGGTTCTGCAAGATGGCTTTGTAGTAGGTGCTGCCCTGTGGGTCGTTCCATTTCAGCAAGGGCCGGACCTTCCGCTCGTCGAACAGCGCGGCCGGCGCCAGGCCCTTTTCCTTGATGAACCAGACGAAGATGAGCCGTGTGATGAGCCGGATGACGCTGACCGCGTTGCGCGTCTCGGGGTCCGCGCCGGCAGCCTTGGGGAACTGGACGTTCTGCACCGCCCAGAAATACCAGTCGGCCACCTCCCGGAAGAAGCGCTTGTTCAACTCGGCCGTGTCGAGCGTCTTCTGCCACGCGTTGTGCAGCTCGGGGAAGCTGGCGAACCCGTACCTCGCGTGCAGGACATCGAGCGACAGGTCGAATAGGATCTCGATGTGCGCACGGTGCGGGCTGGCGGTCGCGATGTCCTTGATCAGCGTGACTTTTTCCAGGACATCCCGCCCCTCATCACGTTTGTTCAGCCGGCGGCTGATGATCGCCAGGGTCACGAAAGAACCGTGTCGGAACAGGATCATGGCCGGCATCGGAAACAGCTTGTTGACCTCGCGCGTGATGCCGGCAAGCTGCGAACGCGTGTAACGCTCACCGGCCAGCTCGATGGCGAAGAACAGATAGGACTGGATGATCGTGTTGTCGACGCGCGCCTCACCATCGAACCTGATCCGCGCCTGCACCCGGTTCGTGATGTCCTCCCCTGTCAACTGGAAGAGCAAGTCCACCGAGCGCCACTCTGCCAGCAGCGCGTTGGCGGCGTTCAGCCGGCCGGCCGCGTCAAACGCTTCACGGAACGTCGCCGCGGTGTTGGGGGTCAGCTCGATCCGCTTGTCGCTGCGGTAGCCCAGCGCGTCGAAGAGGGCGAGCGCGTTTTCGGCCAGCTTCCCGTGACCGAAGTCCGCCAGGCGACGCTGGATCGTTTCTTTGATCTGCAGATCGCTCATGCCCATTCCATCCTTATCGGATCACCAGCCAGGTGACGAGTTCGAAGCCGGTCGTCTCCTGCGCCTGCGCGCGTTGATCCACCAACAGCGCGCCGCGCCCCGACAGCAGGTGACTGACGGAGCGTTTTCGAAATGTGCTGGCGATGGAGCGCACAGCCTTCTGGAGCAGGTCGTTGTAACGATCCATGCCGGTTTCGCCGCCCGTCTCCCGGTCAAACAGATTGCATAGCTCTTCGTAAGGCGCGGTTCTGCCCGAACACAGGAGACGATAGATATCCAGGATCTGTCTGGACTGCGTAAAAGTGAAGCGCACTTCGCCATCCGTCCGCACGTAGACCAGATAGTAGGGCTTGAGCGGGTTCACGACCTCGCTGCCGGAGGCATCCCCCCGTTGGCGCAGGCAGAAGATCACGCCCGGCGCGATCAACGGATAGGCCGGGTCAGCCGGCACGACAGCATAGAGGCCCAGCGGCGCTTCCGCCAGCAGACGACGATTGCTCTCGATGTACTTGCTCAGCTCGATGCGGAAGTCGTCCAGGGTGAAGTCGTTGAGGTCGACGGTCTCGTTGAAGTCCTCCAGGTCGAGCACCTCATCCTTCAACCGCAGAAGTTGCCGGTCACGGTACTTGAGATCGTCGGTGATCAGTTCTTCGATTTCATCGGGTCGCAACAGGTTGTCTTCATTGGTGGCCGCGATATCCACCAGCGCCATGCGCGCCTCGACGCGGCTCTTCAAGGCGATGTATTTGTCCAGGTCTTGGGTGGGCCAGAAGTTGACCAGTTGGACCGCGGGGTTGATGCTGCCGATGCGGTCGATGCGACCGAACCGCTGGATGACCCGCACCGGATTCCAGTGAATGTCGTAGTTGACCAGGTAGTCGCAATCTTGCAGATTCTGCCCTTCCGAGATGCAGTCGGTAGCGATCAGCAGATCGATTTCGCCCGTCTGTGGCATGGGGCGGATTAAGTTGCGTTTCTTGCTGATCGGCGAGAAGTTGGTCAGGATGTGATTGAAATCGTTTTTGCCGAAGGATGTTTTGTTTTCGGTCGCGCCGCCGGAGACCAGGGCGATGTGGATGCCGAGCTCTTGCCGCGCCCAATCGTGCAGCGCGCCGTAGAGGTAGGCTGCGGTGTCGGCGAAGGCCGTGAACACCAGCACCTTACGGTTGGATCGCCCCTCTTTATCCGTCGTCGGCCGCTGTATCTTGGCCGCGATCAGCCGTTTCAGCTCGGCCAGCTTGGCGTCGCGCTCCGGCGTGATGCTCTCCGCCAGGGCTTGTAAGGTGTTGAGTTGCTGTTTGTCGCGGCGCAGATCGGCCAGCCAGCGATCCACGTCCAGATGCGCCATCTGGAAGACCAGTTTCTCACCGACCTGAAAAGCCTCACGCAGCTCGTCGTCCTCGAACTCCTCTACCTCCAGATCGCCGAAATCGAGGTCGCTGTTCGCTGCTTGTAACTTCTTGAAACGGGCAATGCGCGCCTCAAGATCCTCGATCTTCTGGACTGTGCGATCCAGCGTGATGGCGAACGAGTGCACGGAGCTTTCCAGGCGTTTGAGAAAGCCCACCTTCATCATGCCGATGAGATAGAATTCGCGCTTCTCCTGGGTAAAAGCGATGAAACCCGATTCATTCTGGTACAGTGGTACGAACTGAGGCAGCACATAACGCGACGGGTTGAATAACGAGAGCTGATACTGGGAGATTTCGTCGTTCAACTTATCGTATGACATGAAGCGGTCCCGGAGATCGATCTGCGGGAAGACCGCCACTGGCCGTAACCGCTCCGGGAACCCGCCCAGTTGCGCCACCGAGTCGCGGTAGTAGCGTTGGATATGTTTGCGGGACCGGGCGATGGTCAGCTCGTCAAGCAATTTGAAGAACGCGGAGCTGAGTCTCTCGAGCAGGTCGCTGGTCTTGCGTTCGCCGCTCCGCTTGGCCCATTCGCTGAAAGTGCGCTGGGCGACGGTCAGCATGTCAGTAAGGTTGGGTATCCCGATGGTGTCCCGAAAGGCGTCGTCGCGGCCTTCGGTGATGAAACTGATCTGGTTGCGAAGGTCGCTCAGGCTGTTGTTGACCGGCGTCGCTGAGAGCAGCAGCACGTTGGTTTTGACGCCGCTCCGGATGATATCTTCCATCAGCCGTTCATAGCGGCTTTTACGGATCACTTCGCCGTTCTCGTCGCGCCGGCCGCGGGTGTTGTTGCGGAAGTTATGCGACTCGTCAATGACGACCAGGTCATAGGCGCCCCAGTTGATGGTCGCCAGGTCAATATCGCCGGAGCGGCCGCCTTCTCGGCTGAGATCGGTATGCGAGAGGACCGTATACGCAAATCGGTCACGGACGAAGGGGTTCAACTCGCTGTTATTCTGCGCCTGGTAGACCGTCCAGTTCTCGCGCAGCTTCTTGGGACACAGCACCAGCACCCGGCAGTTCCGCAGCTCGAAATATTTGATGACCGCGAGCGCCTCGAAGGTCTTGCCGAGGCCGACGCTGTCCGCCACGATGCACCCGCCGTGCGTCTGGATCTTGCTGATGGCCCCTTTGACGCCGTCCTTTTGGAACTCGAACAGCGCATTCCAGATATCGGTGTCCACGATCTGGCTGCGCTCATCGAGCAGCCGGCTGTGGGCCTGGTCGGCCAGGAACTGTTCGAAGAGATGATACAAGGTCTTGTAGTAGATGAACTCGGGCGCCTGATTACGGTAGAGCTGCTCGAGGTACAGCAAGACCTCCGCCTTCACATCCTGCACCAGCTCAGCGTCGTTCCACAACTCATCGAACCAGACCTTGAGCTCGTTACGGTCACGGTTACTGTCCACTTCCAGGTTGAGCTCAATGTTGTTACCATCCCCGCCTAGCCCCAGCCCGCGCACCGTGAAGTTGGAACTGCCGACGATGGCGTCATTCACGTCGCCGTATGCGATGTGGTACAGCTTGCCGTGCAGGAACCCGGCTTGCTTCACCGACTTGATCTCGGCCTTGTCGGCGAGCCACGCGGCGCATTCGCGCGCCAGGCGTTTCTGTTGGAGCTGGTTCTGGAGTTGCAGGCCTTGGTCGGTGATCTGGAAGATTTTGCCGTGGTCGCGATCCGGATCAACCGACCGGACGAAGCGCGGCTCGCCGAACAGGAAGCGTAATCCATTGACGCCTGCTAACCGATCTCGCAGCGCATCGAAGGCGTAGATGGTGAAATAGGCCGAGACGATCGAGAGGTCCACCCCGGGCCGGATTTTGGCTCTCAGGTAGTCGCCTACCGTGCCGCGACGATAGTTGTCCCGAATACCGGAAGCGAAGAGCGGACGCTGATCCTTGGGCATGGCACGTCCTTGATGAGTTCTCGAGACAGTGATCGGTAAGAACGCAAAAAGCCGCGGCCCCCTTGCTTTAGGGCCGCGGCCTCATTTGTCGCTCACGAACAGCCGTGCTATACTGCCGCCACAGCTACTTCGTCATGAAGGCTGCGAAGCCCGGTTCCTGGGGGACAGACAGGATTCGAGTTGGAAGCCGGTTAGTTCGCACCTGGCCGGCTTCGTGCATTATCGGACGAGATTATACCTTATGGCTGGCGCAAACGGCAAATGACTTTGCGCGAAGGCGATCCCCGACTCGACCGGCCACCATCCGCCTTTCAGGCGGGATGCCAGGTCCGGCTCGGCGCGGCCGTGTCGGGTCATCGGATGGCTCCGGCACGATTTGCTTCATCGGCCCCGAACGGGCTCAGGGCACGTCTTCCACCCACAGACAATACCGGCCCCAGGGCGTGTCCTTGATGGCATTATAGAAACGCAAGTCGGCTGTGACCATCGGACAGCCATTGCTCATGGCCAACGCCAGGTAAAGGCTGTCGTAGAAGGTCCGGCCGCTCCCCTGGGCCACCGGCCAGGCCACATCATAGAGCGACTCGCCGGAGGTGATATGCAGCGGGTAGCGGCGGAAGTCGTCCAGGATGCCTTCCACGGCTTCGGCCGGCAGTTCTTGTTCGCGCCACTTGCGCCACAGCGCGTTGGCGACCTCCGCCCAGATCAGGTCGGGCGCCAGCAGGGTGAGACCTTCCCGCAGCAGGCGGCGCGCGGCCGCGGCGTGGATCTCGGGCACGAACCACTTGATCGCCACGCTGGCATCCACGACGACCCGGCCGAGGGCGTCCAGCGGCCCGGCAGGCGCGCTCATCGCTCCCGATCCTCGCGAATCGCTTCGGCGCTATCGCTGTACGCACGGCCGGCCAGCTTCCGCTGCCACCCTTCGGCCACGCGGCTGGCCTCGCTCATCGAGAAGGTCGCGGCCGCTTGCAGGATCGCCTTGACCTCCCCTTGCAGGGAACGGCCGTGGCGCTGGGCGCGCAGCTTCAGCCGCTCCACCGTGCCGGCGTCCAGATCCCGAACCAATATCTGAGGCATGGCGCTGTCCCCCTGTGTTGTTCTTCGCCCGGCGTGCTGAAGGCTGCATCCCAGGCGTATTGCTATCGGAATGATAGCATATCCCTTCGGCCTTGTCCAACGGGCGTCGGGCGCCGCAGCGATTCCGGATATAGGGGAATCCTTTGGAAGAGGTGTTTCGGGGCCGCGCAGCGGCCCCGAAACACCTCTTTATAACATTTCCTTATACCCGTTCCGGTCGGGCGCCGCGGTCACGATCCCGTCGTCGTGATCTCCTGCCAGGTCCAGGCGCCGCGTTCCATCTGCTCCAAACTGGCCAGCCAGATCACCCCGCGCGGCAGCCGGAAGCGCGCGGCGGTTAGGATCGCCGCCTGCTTCTTGCGCGCCTCTTCGTGGTAGAGCACCAGCGCCAGCCGCTCGCAGAGCTCCAGGCTCTTGGCCCATTTGGCGACCACGCGCGGGGAGACCTCGCGCTGCACCTCGACCGGCCACCACTCGTCTTGCAGGAGGAATGCCAGGTCCGGCTCGGCGCGCGCGTGCCAGGGTGCCGCGTCGTCGGCCAGCAGGGCCTGCGGGTCGTCATCCACATCGTAGCCGGCCGCGGCCAGGAGGTGAGCGGCTTCCAGGATCGCCACGCCATGGCTGATCGATTTGTGCCGGAGCGCTGCGACGGCGATCTCCGACTCGACCGGCTCCAAGCCGAACGCGGCCTGGCACCACTGCCGGCCCATGGGGGTGAGCTGCACCAGGCGGCGCGTGCCCCCCGCCTTATAGGCCCAGCCGACGGGTTTGCCGTGCTGTTCGTAGTCGGCCAGCAGACCGCGTTCGGCCAACCGGCTCACTGCGTTGCGCGCCGTGTTTGGCGTGCCGGTCAGCTCGCTGTCCAACACCCGCTCGACGATGCGCCAGACGCGGCCGGCCTGCTGGTTGTAATAGGGGAGATTCAGGATCTCCGTGTCGGCCAGGGGTTGGAACCGGTTTTCCCGCATGGCGCGCGCCTGCTCCGCGGCGTGCGGCGCGTAAAACTCGTTGATCGCGGCGACGGCGAGCGCCATGAGGCCCGCGACCACGAGCAGGGGCCGCACGATGGCCGTAAACCCGATCCCGTTGGCGCGCATGGCGGTGATCTCGCTGTGGCGGCAGAAG
>MWBF01000042.1 GCA_002068935.1 Chloroflexi bacterium ADurb.Bin325 | reverse complement strand
CCCCCAGCCCGCCGTCATCCTTCCCGACACCGTGGCGCGCGCCCTCGACATCAGCGATGCCGATCTGGCGTTGACCAATGTGGTCGTGCAGATCCGCGGGGAGAACTACCAGGTGCTCGGAATCATCGATGCGCTGGGTCTCTCCGAGGCCGTGGGCATGGACGGGAGGGGTTTTCTCCCCTATGACCTCAATGCGGTGCAGGCGCTGGGCAGCGATCCAAGCGGCGCGGCGATCCTTCCCGATGACGTCGCGCGCCTCTCCGGCGGCCAGGTGATCCTCGTCGACCGCCAGCCCAGCCCCGTCAGCGGCTACGAGAATGTCGTCAGCCTCTCCTGCCGGGTCTTGTTCCCGAAGGAGCCCTACACGATGCCGCTGATCGCCGGCACGCTCGATCCCGTCGATTTCAGCGGTCAGCGGAAGCTGGTCCTCGATTATCTGGAGCGCGTGGGCGAACCGGCCTACTACGGCGTCGATGGCGTCTCCTATTACGGCTCGCGGGTGCGTGCCAAGACCTTCGAGGGCGTGCTGCAGATCCTGATCCCGATCGTGATTGCGGCGCTGACGGTGTTCAGCACCATGCGGGGCTCGGTCTACGAGCGGCGGGGCGAGATCTACGTCTACAACGCCGTGGGCATCGCGCCGAACCATGTGTTCTTCATGTTCATGGCCGAGGCCGCGGTCTACGCCGTCGTGGGCGCCATGGTCGGCTATCTGCTGAGCCAGGGCGTGGGAAGCGCGCTGGTCGCCCTCGACCTCACGCGGGGCATGAACATGAACTACAGTTCGATCGAGACGATCTACGCCTCTCTGGCGATCGTCGGCTCGGTGCTGCTCTCGACCATCATCCCCGCGCGCAGTGCCGCGCGCCTCGCCGCTCCCTCGGAGGTGCGCACGTGGCAACTGCCTGAAATCGTCAACGACGAACTTCTCTTCGACCTGCCGTTCACGTTCACCCCCTATGACCGGGTGGCCATCCTCAGCTACATGTCCCGCTGGTTCGACGCGCACGGCGAGGGCGGTTCGGGCCAGTTCTTCGCCGCGCCTCCGGAGGTGATCCTGCGCGCGGATGCCGCCGAAGCCGGAGCCGCGGGCGCCGTCGTGCCGGTCGTGGCGACCACCGTCTGGCTGAAGCCCTACGACCTGGGCGTGTCGCAGCGTGTCGAGATCCTGCTGCCGACCGACGCCGAGACCGCGGAGTTCATCGCCCGCGTGCGCCTGGTCCGCCTGAGCGGAACGACATCGGCGTGGGAGCGGACCTTGAAGCCCTTCATGGGTGTGCTGCGCAAGCAGTTCCTCAATTGGCGCGCGGCGAGCCCGGCGGAACGGAGCGAGATGTACGGGGAATCAAAAGCCATGATCCAGGATGCGCCCATGGAGGGAGATGCCCATGTCGGATGAGAGCAAGCGGAAGAGCGGCGATGCCGAGCTGGAACTGTACCGCTCGATCATCGACGAACCGACCGAGTACAAGAATGGATTCACCTGGGTGACGGTGGCCGGCGCTTTTTTCTGCGGCCTCCTGATGATGCCCGGCACGATCTACCTGAGCCTCATGACCGGCGGCGGCATCGCCGCTTCGTGGGTGACCCTGATCATCTTCTCCGAGGTCACCCGGCGCGCCATGAAGACGCTCAGCAAACAGGAGCTGGTCGTTCTGCTGAGCGTGGCCGGCACCATGTCCGCGGGCGGCCCCATCGCCGACTTGGTGTGGCGGCAATACCTGATCCGTTCCGACGCCGTGCGGGACATGGGCCTGATCCAGACGGAGGTGGTCGCCGCGGACCTCTTCACCAACGACTTCGTGCCGGGCGGCCCGGCCGCGCCGTGACCGCCGCGCCCCTGGTCCTGGAGGCCCGCTCCCTCCACATGACCTTCCACGACCGCGGCCGGGCGGGCCTGTTGGCGCTGGACGATATGTCGTTGCAGGTCGCGGCCGGCGAGTACCTTGCCATCGTCGGGCCGTCCGGCTGCGGCAAGAGCACGCTGCTCCGGCTGCTGGCCGGGCTGCTCCGGCCCATCAGCGGGGAGGTGCTGTGGCGCGGGGAGCCGCTGACCGAGCCGCGGCGCGAGATCGGCTTCGTCTTCCAGCGCGCCAACCTCATGCCCTGGCGCACGGTCCTGGGCAACATCATGCTCCCCCTGGAGATCGCGGGGCTGGCCCAGGCGGACAGGACGCAGCGGGCGCACGACCTGATCAGCCTGGTGAACCTCGAAGGGTTTGCGGACGCGTATCCGAGCCAGCTTTCGGGCGGGATGCAGCAGCGCGTGACGCTGGCGCGCGCGCTGGTGTACGAGCCGAGTGTGCTGCTGCTGGACGAGCCGTTCGGCGCGCTCGATGCGCTGACGCGCGAGCGCATGAACGCGGAGATGATGCGCATCTGGTCGCTGCGCCGGCCCGCGGTCGTCATGGTGACGCACAGCATCTCCGAGGCCGTGTTCCTGGCCGACCGGGTCATCGTGATGTCCCCACGGCCCGGCCGCGTGCGCGCCGAGTTCGCCATCCCCCTCCCGCGGCCCCGCGACATCGCCGTGACGACCGAGCCGGAGTTCGTCGCCCTCACCCGCGCCGTGCGCGCTGAGATCGTGGATTGACGCGGCCGGGGGCGGCTTGGCCCCCACCCAAACCCCCGCTGCGGCAGGGGAGGGAGTGCGCCCCTTCCCCCGTCGGGACGGGATGGGGCGGCTATGGCCCCCACCCAAACCCCCGCTGCGCAGGGGAGGGAGTGCGCCCCTTCCCCCGTCGGGACGGGGGAAGGCCGGGATGGGGGCCTATCTCCCCAAAAGCTGTAGAGCCGTTAAAACGCGTTGCGCTTTGCTCCTTTCTGTGCTAACATGGCCTCATATCATCCGGGGAGCCCGCAAACTATGGGCCTGCAGAAAGCGTTGAAAGTCCTGTATCTGACGGCGGAATGCGTGCCGTTCGCCAAGACCGGTGGGCTGGCCGACGTGGCCGGCGCGCTGCCGAAGGCCATCCGCGCGCTCGGCCACGATGTGCGCATCATGATGCCGCGCTACGGTCGCGTCGAGGTCGAGAAGTTCGGCCTGCGCCGCATGCCGGAGACGGCGACCGTGCCGATGGATGAGCGCGCCGAGGTCGCCGCCATCTACGAGGGCAGCATCGGCGCAAACGACGGCCTGACGCCCGTCTATTTCGTGGACAGCCCGCGCTACTTCGACCGCCAGGGCATCTACATGTACCCGGACGACGCGGAGCGGTTCATCTTCTTCTCGCGCGCCGCGCTCGAGACGTGCCGCACGCTGGGCTGGCAGCCGGACGTCATCCACTGCAACGAGTGGCACACCGCGTTGATCCCCAACTGGCTGAAGACGGTCTACCGGGACGATCCCTTCTTCTCGCCCATCGCGACGCTCTACACCGCGCACAACCTGGAATACCAGGGCATCTTCGGCTACCGCGTCCTCGAGATCGCGGGGCTGGCCGAGACCGGCTTTATCGCGCACCCCGACATCGCGGGCCAGCGGCTGGACCCGCTGCTGCGCGACCGCCGCGACCGCCTGTTCGGCATCCTCAACGGCATCGACACCGAGCTCTACAACCCGGCGACCGATCCGAACATCGCCGTGCACTTCGACGTCACCAGCATCGAGGCGCGCGCGGCCAATAAGGCCGCGCTGCAAGCGGAGGCCGGGCTGGCGCAACACCCCGAAGCGCCGATCATCAGCATCGTCGGGCGGCTGATCGACCAGAAGGGCTTCGACCTCATCAACGCGATCGTGGACCCGCTCCTGCGCCACAACGGCTGCCAGTTGGTCGTCATGGGCACGGGCGAGATGCGCTATCACGAGATGCTCAGCGCGCTGGCCGCGCGCTACCCGGAGCGGGTCGCCGTGTTCCTCACGTTCACCCGCCCCCTCGAACAGCGCATCTATGCGGGCAGCGATATCTTCCTGATGCCGTCGCGCTTCGAGCCGTGCGGCCTGAACCAGATGGTCGCAATGCGCTATGGCGCGGTGCCCGTCGTGCACCGCATCGGCGGGCTGGCCGACAGCGTCACCGACTACACCCCCGAGACCGGCGAGGGCCACGGCTTCGACTTTGCGACCTACGATGCGATGGCGCTGTACACCGCGCTGATCCGCGCGCTGGAGACCTACCGCCACCGCGATATCTGGCGGCAGCTCGTCCGCCGCTGCATGGCCATCGACTTCTCCTGGCGGCGCTCCGCGGTCAAGTACGTGGATCTGTACCAGCGCGCGCTGACCGTCAAGGCGCAGGGCCAGCGGACGCTGGCCGACTATGCGCTGGGCCCGCAGGCCGCGCTTCGCCGGCCGGCCGATGCCGCATGAACACCGAGCGCCTCTATTACGCCGACGCCTACTGTGCGGATTTCGCCGGCCGCGTGCTGGCGGCCCGTGACGAGGGCGGCCGGCTGGCGGTCGCGCTGGATCGCACGGCGTTCTACCCGACGGGCGGGGGCCAGCCGAACGACACGGGGCGGCTCTTTACGGCCTCCGGCAGCGCAGATGTGGTCGATGTGACGAGCGAGGACGGCCTGGTGTGGCACTGGCTCGCCGCCGGCGCGGCCCCGGCGGACTGGCCGACCGGCGCGGCGGTTACGGCCGCGGTGGACTGGCCGCGGCGCTTCGACCACATGCAGCAGCACACCGGCCAGCACATCCTTTCGCAGGCCTTCATCGAGACGTGCGCCGCGGAGACCGTCGCGTTCCACCTGGGCGCGGCCTACAGCACCATCGACCTCTCCCGCACGGATCTCGACGCCGCGGCCGTGGCCGCAGCCGAAGTCGCGGCGAACCGCGTCATCGACCGGGCCCTGCCCGTGACCGCGGAGTATGTGACGCCCGACGAGCTCGCCGCGCTGCCGCTGCGCCGCGCGCCGAAGGTCACGGAGGACATCCGCATCGTCCAGGTCGCGGGGTTCGACTGGTCGGCCTGCGGCGGCACGCACGTCGCCAACAGCAGCCAGGTCGGCCTTGTCAAGATCAGCGCGGTCGAGCGACGGGGCGGCGAGCTGCGCGTGACCTTCCTCTGCGGCGGCCGGGCGCGGGCCGACTACGCCCGGCTGCACGCGCTGGCCCAGGGGCTGGTCGCCCGCTTCACGACCGGGCAGGATGAGATCCTGGCCGCGGTGGATCGTCGGGCCGCCGAGGCGGAGGCGTTGCGCAAGGAGCTGGCCGACCTGGAGCGCCAGTGGGTCGAGGCGACCGCGGCCGCGCTCTGGGCCGGCGCTGAGCCGCGCGCCAGCTATCGCGTCGTGGCGCGCGCGCTCGATGCGCCGGCCGAGCGCGTCAAGCATGTGGCGCAGGCGCTCAAGGCGCGCGAGCGCACGGTGGTCCTGCTGGCCGCGCGCGGGGAGCGTCCCCAGGTGTTCTGCACCCGCTCCGACGACCTGGCGGTCGATGCGGCGGCGGTGCTGCGCGCCGCGGTGACCGCGGGCGGGGGGCGCGGGGGCGGCCGGCCCGATTGGGCGCAGGGCGGCGTGCCGTCCGCCGAAGCATTGGATACCGCCCTGCAGGCGGGAACGTCCACTCTGTAACGCGAGGTCGTATTTCATGCGCGAAATCTCACCGGGCATCTTCGTGGAGTCCGATCAGCGCGGGGCCAACTACGGGGCCATCCTGACGGACGAGGGCTCCATCATCATCGACACGCCGATCGTGCCGAAGCAGGCCGTGGCCTTCCGCGAGGAACTGCGCCAGATGACCGGCGGCAAGCCGTTTCTCTATATCATCAACACGGATCATCACCGCGGCCACATCGTCGGCAACCAGTACTTCATGCCGACGCCCGTCGTGGCGCACGACATCGCCTGGAAGCACATGAAGGGCTACGGCGACAACTTCAAGCAGCGCGTCATCGACTCCTTCAAGAAGGAGCCGGAGATCCAGGCACAGTTCACGAGCATCCAGATCGTCGTGCCCAAGATCACGTTTTCGCACCGGCTGGACATCGTGCGCGGGGGCCGCGATCTGCGCATCATCAAGATCGGCGGCCACACCGCGGCCACCTCGGTCATCTGGCTGCCCAACGAGCGCATCCTCTTTGTCGGGGATGCGGTCTGGGTCGATCAACACCCGTACATGGCGCAGGCCAACTCGAAGGAGTGGCTGGACGGGCTGACGTATATCCGCAAGTTCAAGGCCGACCAGATCGTGCCGGGCCGCGGCCCCGTCTGCGGCCGCGATGCGACGGAGCGGATGTCCGAATATATCCGCTACATGCGGGCGCGCGTGCGGACCTTCCACCGGCAGAACCACTCCAGGCAGGAGACCGTCCAGACGGTGCTGCGGGAGGTCGTCGGCTGGTTCCCGATCTCCCCGGCGCTGAAGTCCAAGACCGAGTCGCAGATCAAGCAGGGCATCGGCCGCATCTGGAACGAGATGGAGAAGGCCGCCAGGGCCAAGGATAAATCCGCGCCCGAGGTCGAGATCGAAGAACCGGGAGACGAGTGAAGCGCAACTATGGCGCGTGCAATCCAAACAAGCCAGATGACGCCCGCGGACGAGCTGCGGGAGCTCCTGGGCCGCGTCGAGAAGCGGCTCGCCAATCTGCGCGGCAGCGGCCAGGGGGCCGTCGAGCTGCTGCTGGATCTGGATCGAATCGCCGAGCTGTGGCCGGAGCTGGAGGCGCAGGGCGTGGATCTGCGGCCCGAGGCTGGCCGCTGGGACACCATCCAGGCGCAACTGCGGCGCAGCGGGCCGCGCGTGCTGCGCGAGCTGTGGGCGGCCGGCGGGCTGGATCAGGTGCGCGCACAGCAGCATGCGACGGCGGACGGGCTGGCGTGGTGGTGGCAGCTCGACAGCCTGGTGCGCCAGGAGAGCATCGCCCGCGTGCGGCGCACGCTGGTGACGCTGGGCGTGGTCGCGGCGGTGGTCGTCGGCGCGTGGCTGTTGCTGCACACGCTCTTCCCGGTCGACCCGCAGGTCCAGGCTGCGCTGGCGGCCCAGACCGCGGGCGAACAGAAGATCGTCAACTACGGCGATTATGCGGGCGCGCTGGCCGATTTTGAGACGGCCGCCCAGCATACGCCGGACGACCCGGATATGTGGATCCGGGTGGGCGCGGTGCAGGAGAAGCTGGGCGACGCGCAGGCCGCGCAGGCGAACTATGCCCGCGCGCGGCAGCTCAGCGCGAGCGAGCGCGCGTTCCATCTGGCGCGCGCGGGCATCTACCTGAGCTTCCTGATGTACGACGAGGCCCATGCCGATGTCCAGGCAGTCCTCGCCGAGGAGCCGCGGAACGCGGTCGCCTGGTATTATCTCGGCTCGGTGTACGAGGGGCAGGGCAAGCTCGAGCTGGCCGTCGATGCGCTGGAGAAGACGTCCGAATACGCGGACGAGAGCAACCAGACGGAGCTGGTCGCGCTGGCGCGCTATCGCATGGCGATGTTGTTGCAGCAGGTCGGCCTGGGCGACATGCGCGAGCCCGAGCCGACGCCGACCGCGACGCCCGGCGCCTGAGGCCGCGCGGGCCGGGCTACCCGCCCGCCAGCGCGCGCACGATCGCCGGCGCGACGTCGGGCAGGCTGCGCAGCGCCGCGGCCATGCGCCGACGGTGTTCTGGCGCGCCGATCAGCAGGGCGGGGACCGGGTTCGTCGTGTGGCCCCGCGTGCTCAGGTCCTCCATGTTGCCGTGATCCGATGTCAGCAGGATGAGGCCCGCATCGTCGTCCCAGGCCGCGGCCAGCCCGCCGAGCATCGCATCCACCGTTGCCAGCAGCGCGCACGCATCGGCCATGTTCCGCCCGTGGCCCGCGTAGTCGCTCAGCCAGTATTCGAAGAAGGTGAAATCGTTCTCCGCGGCCAGCGCGGCCATCCGCTCGCCCGCGGCGCGGGGCGTCAGCAGCGGGGTGTCGGCCAGCCCCAGCCGCTCATGCCAGGCGCGACCGGTGAAGTCCGCGGAGAGCGCGCGGCCGGCCAGCAGGTCGTCCGCGGTCTTCAGCGCCAGCCCCGCGCTGACCGCGGCCTGGGGGATCGCGGAGTAGAGCCGCCGGCCCGACTGGATGGCCGCAAAGTAGGCGGGCGGATAGGCGTTCAAGAAGTCGGCGCGACGGCCCATCTGCCGGATCGTTCGGAACAGGTTGCCGTTGGCCAGCAGATCGACGATCGCGCGGCTGGGCCACGGCCCGTAGTGGCCGCCGATCAGCGCGGGCACGTTCAGCCCGGTCAGCAGCGCGGCCTGCCCGCTGGCGGATTGCGGCATGCCCTCCACGCCCAGACAGGCGTCCAGGCTGACGAGGGAGGCGCGCGCGGTCTCCAGGGGGGCGCTGCCCGCGACCAGCCGGCGGCCGTCCAGCAGATGCGAGAGGTTCGGCGTCTCCGCCCGCGCCAGCGGGTTGATGGCGGGGTCGTCCGGGCCGAGGCCCACGCCGTCGAGAAAGAGAAACAGTACGCGCATATTCTGCAACCCTCCGGGCAGTGAGGCCCTATCATACCGCGGTTGGGGCGGCTTTCATGGGATGTAGAATACAGGCTCGCCGGTTTTCGGCGGGCAGATCGAAAGGTCGGAGGTGTGAAGATGGCGGAGGCATACCGCATCGAAAGGGACTCGATGGGCGAGGTGCACGTGCCGGCGGCCGCGCTCTACGGCGCGCAGACGCAGCGGGCGGTGCATAACTTCCAGATCAGCGGTCGCGGCCCCTCTCCGGTGTTCGTCTGGGCGATGGCGGCCATCAAGGCCGCGGCCGCCGAGGTCAACCGGGATCTGGGGCTGCTCGACACCGCGCTGGCGGACGCGATCATCGCCGCGGCGCAGGAGATCCTCTCCGGGCAGCACAGCGAGCAGTTCGTGGTGGACCCCTTCCAGGCCGGCGCGGGCACCAGCCACAACATGAACGTCAACGAGGTCATCGCAAATCGGGCCAACCAGCTCCTTGGCTACGGGCTGGACGATCCGCAGAAGCCGGTGAACCCGAACGACCACGTCAACATGGCGCAGAGCACCAACGACACCATCCCGACGGCCATCCGGCTCGGCTGTCTGCGGCAGCTTGCCGGCCTGCTGGACGCGGTGGACGTGCTCATCGCCGCGCTGGACGCCAAGGCCGCGGAGTTCGACGATGTCGTCAAATCGGGGCGCACGCATCTCCAGGATGCGGTGCCCGTCCGGCTGGGCCAGGAGTTTGCCGCGTATGCGCAGGCCGTCCGCTACGACCGCGAGCGCATCGTCGCCGCGGCCGACCGGCTGCGGCGCATCGGCATCGGCGGGACGGCTACGGGCACCGGGCTGAACGCGCACCCGGAATATCATGCGCGGATGGTCGCGCGGCTGAGCGCGCTGACGGGCCAGCAACTGCGCAGCAACCCCAATCTGTTCGACGCCGTGCAGAACATGGGGGACGCGGCCGACTTCTCCGCCAGCCTGCGCGCCCTGAGCATCACGCTGAACCGGGTGGCCAACGACCTGCGGCTGCTGGCCAGCGGGCCGACCACCGGCATCGACGAGATCCGCTTTGCGCCCATCCAGCCCGGCAGCAGCATCATGCCCGGCAAGATCAACCCCGGCATCGCCGAGATGCTGAACATGGTGTGCTACCACGTGCAGGGCTGCGACCTGACCGTGGCGCTCTCCGCGCAGGCCGGGCAGCTCGAGCTGAACGTGATGATGCCCGTCATCGCGCACAACCTGTTCGAGATGCTGCACCTTCTTCCGCCGGCGATCCGCACCTTTGCGCAGGCCGGCGTCCGGTCGCTCACGGCCAACCGCGCCAGGGCCAGGGCCTGGCTGGCGCGCAACGCGGTGCTGGTGACCGCGCTCAACCCGATCCTGGGCTACATGGCCGCGGCGGAGATCGCCAAGCAGGCGCTCGAAGAGAATCGGACGATCAAGGAGGTCGTGCTGGCGCGCGGCCTGCTGTCCGAGGCGGAGGCGGATGCGCTGCTGGATGCGCGCCCGATGACCGAGGGCGGCATCCAGGGCGGCGGGCACGACTGAACCGGCGGGCTGGCCCGGCTCCGCACGCCGGGCCGACGCCCGACAATCTGTTTGGGGTGACGGTGAGAGCGTGAAGATCCTTGTCGGCTCGTTGAACCCCGTCAAGATCGCGGCGGTGCGCGATGTCTTCGCCGCGCACTTCGGCGCGGTGGATGTCGTCGGCTACGAGGTCGCGTCCGGCGTGTCCGCCATGCCCACGGGCGATGACACCTTCGTCGGCGCGGAGAACAGGGTGCGCGGCCTGCTGGCGCTGAACCGTGAGCGCTCGCTGGCCGCGGCGTACTGTGTCGGGCTGGAGGGCGGGATGGCCGCGTGGCACGGCCGCTGGCTGTCGTTCGGGGTGCTGTGCATCGGCGATGCGGCGGGACGGCTCGGTTTCGGCGTCTCGCCCATGTACGAGCTGCCGCCCGACATCGTCGCCGCGCTGGCCGACGGCGAGGAGCTGGGCACGGTCATCGACCGGCTGAGCGGGCAGCACAACTCCAAGCAGCAGGGCGGAGCCATCGGCTATCTGACGCGGGGTCGCGTGGATCGGCGGCAGCTCTATGCGCAGGGCCTGGAGATGGCGCTGGCGCCCTTCCTGAACCCGGAGATGTATCGGGCGAGCGGGCGCTGACCGCGGCGCGTTACTCCGCGGGCTCTTCGCCAGCATCCAGCGTGAAATCGAACCCGGACGGGTCGATAGCCGTCATGAAATGGAACGCCCCTTCGCCGGCAGTGCGCGTCAATTGATGCAGGATGGCCTGAACATTGTCGTGCGGGCCGGAGATGAAGAGCGGCTTGCCGTCCTTGCCGAATTCGATCTGGCCGGTTACGGGATGTGCGTCGGGCGGATCCAGCACGAGCTGGGCTATCTTGAAGTCGGGGGCCGGCCGAAAACCCCAACGGGCGGCATATTCGACGCTGCCGTAGATCAGCTCATGCGCCAGGGCAAGCGGCACCTGGGTCGGCTCTGCCCCCAGCATCATCTTGGGCAAATATTCACTCATGAACTGATGGTGAGGCACGTCCACGTTGAAGTAGGCGCTTTTGACCCCAAGGCAGTAGTAGTCGACCAGGAACGTCGCGAAAGTGACGAGGTTGTTCGGCTGGCGGCGGGCCACCGTCACCACTGCCAGGCCGTGCTGATCCCAATCCGAGGGCGCCCAGCAGCCGAGCAGCGGATAGCTGCGCGCCTCCCTGAGGAGGCTCATTGCAGAACTGACCTGCGTCAAGGATCGCGTAGTCTTTTGCGCTGCCTTGCGCTTCGTCCTACGGGCCAGCGCCTTTTGCTGTTTCTTCTTTTCGCCCTTTTTCACAACTCCTCCTATGGAGACTACAGTAGCTCGGCCAGGGTCCACCACTCGCCAGGGAGCGCCTCGTACCGGACGCCGGAGCGGGCCACGCCCGTCGCCTCGATGGTTGACAGCGCGGCCGCGACCTCCGCCTTCGGCCAGCCGAACAGCGCCTCCACCTGTCGCGCCTGGGCCGCGCCGACCGTCCGCAGATAGAGCTCCGCCAGGCGAGCGCGTGCGGCGGCCTGGCGGATCGGCCGCGCCTGCTCGGCCAGGTCGGGGTAGCGGCGGTGGGTCAGCTCGTAGATGAAGGCATACTTCCACGCGCCCACCTGCGCGACGCCGATGGGCAGCACCTTGAAGTCGGCCTGGAGCGCCAGCATCCCCCGCTGGAACCCGGTGTCGCTCTCGCGCGCGGTCATGTGCGCGGCCCGGCGCAGCGCGGGGCTGTCCAGCGGGCCCTGGCTCAGGAGCGCCTCGTAGATCGTCTTGGCCTCGTGGCTGAGCCGGCCGTCGCGGTACTGCTGGAGATAATCCTCCTCGGGCGCGCCGTAGTTCTCCGACAGCGCATAGAAGTAGGGCAGCGCATCGTGCGCGACGAAGGTGGATTTCTTGCGCAGCACCTTGGCGTAGTACCAGACCCGCGCGCCGAGCAGCTCGTCCTTCCAGCCCCAGGTCACGTGGCCGGGGTCGTCGTGTTCGCCGGCCACGGGGCGGTCGCCGGCGACCGCGGCCCACAGGCTCGGCAGTTCGACGCCCTTCACGGGCCAGAAGAAGATGAACCCGCGCTCCTCGACGAGCGCGATGGCCTGCTCCTTGTTCTGTAATCTGAGGCTCGGCCTGAGCCGATAGGTGTCGGCGCGGTAATCCAGGATGCGCCGGTAATCGCGGCTGCTCATGGCGGCAATTATAACAAGACAGACCAGGTTCCTGCCAGAAACCTGGTCTGTCAGGCGGGGCGCGCGACCTTACCGCGGGCGGTTGTCGAGCACCTCTTCGATGCGCGCCAGCACCTCGTCGGTCAGCTTGGGCAGCACGTCCAGTGCCTTCATGTTCTCGTGCACCTGCTCGGCGCGGCTTGCGCCGGTGATGACCGTGCTGACGTTCGGGTTGGTGAGACACCAGGCCAGCGCCATCTGCGCGGTCGTGCAGCCCAGCTCGTCGGCGATGGGCTTCAGCTTCTTGACCTTCTCGACGCGCTCAGGGGTGACGGCGGAGTTGCGCAGCCACTCGTAGCCCGGCAGCGCCGCGCGTGTCCCCTCGGGGATGCCGTCGTTGTACTTGCCGGTCAGCACGCCGGAGGCCAGCGGGCTCCAGATGGTCGTGCCGTAGCCGAGGTCGCGATAGAGCGGCGCGTACTCCTTCTCGAAGCGCTGACGATGCAGCATGTTGTATTCCGGCTGCTCCATGCTCGGCGGGGTCAGGCCGTAGCGCCGGGCGATGCCGTCCGCGGCCATGATCTCGGCCGCGCTCCATTCCGAGGTGCCCCAGTAGAACGCCTTGCCCTGCTTGATGACGATGTCCATCGCGCGCACCGTCTCTTCGATCGGCGTTTGGGGGTCGGGCCGGTGACAGAAGACCAGATCCACGTACTCCATCTGGAGCCGGCGCAGCGCGTTGTTGACCCCCTCGATGATGTGTTTGTGCGACAGGCCGGTGTCGTTGGGGCCATCGCCGCCCCAGAAAACCTTGGTGGAGACGACGAGGCCCTCGCGCCGCCAGCCCAGCTTCTTGATGACGTTGCCCATTACGATCTCGGCGTTGCCGCCCGCGTAGCTCTCGGCATTGTCGAAGAAGTTGACGCCGTGCTCGTAGGCCGCGGCCATGCATTGTTCCGCGATCTCCTGGCCGACCTGCCCGCCGTAAGTGACCCATGCGCCGAGCGACAGCGCGCTCAGCTTCAGGCCGGCCCGGCCCATGCGACGATATTCCATGAACGATCTCCCTCCTGAGTGAATCAGTGTTTCCGATGCGATAGCGCCATTATACACGATGGCGGCGGATGATAACAAAGCCCCCTGCGTTATCGGTCACGCAGGGGGCCTGTCAGCCGGGACAGGTTCGGGCTCAGTCGCCGGAGGCCGTCAGGGCCGTCTCTTCCTTGGGGAACACCGGCAGCAGCCGGGAGAGGAGGACGAACACCGCGCCCCCGAACGTGAACAGTGCGGCGGTCAGGGCGACCTCCATGATCGACGGCAGGTAGACCGGGCCGGTGTACGTCCACATGCCGAACATGCTGACGCACAGGCGGTTCAGGATGCCGCCGACCACGATCACCGCGCCGATGGCGTAGAGCGCATTCTTATGCTCGCGAATCTTCGGCTGCGACATGAGGATGGCGGGCACGATGGCGCCCAGGCCAACCTCGACCCAGAAGAGCAGGGTCATGAGCGTCGGCTCGGTCAGCATGTAGGCCTTGCCGCGCCAGACGACGTCCGCAAGCCGCGCGATGGCGTAGAAGCCCAGCCAGTAGGAGTTGAACTTCGCCAGGCTGGCCAGCAGATCCTGTTCCAGGCCGCGCTTGAATGCGCGCGAGCTGAGGTTCGACTCCACCGTCACCATCCCCAGGCCCACGCCGATGGCGGAGATCCAGAAGAACACCGGCAGCCAGGGCGTGTACCACAGGTCGTTCAGCTTGCCGTTGGCGATCAGCCACATCGACCCCAGCGACGACTGGTGCATCGTTGAGAGCAGGATGCCGATGATGACCAGCGGCAGGGTGATCTTATGGACGATCTGCCAGGCCCGCTTCCAGCGCAGCCGCTCGAAGAGCGCGGGCAGGAACTCCAGCGCCAGGACGGTGGTGTAGAACATGACGCACATGGCGACTTCCCACAGCACCGAATGGATATTGAAGAAGAACACCGGGCGCAACATCAGGATGTTCTGCGGCCGGCCGACGTCGATCAGCAGCGCCACGATCAGCAAGGCGTAGCCCAGAAAGGCGGTGAGGATGGTCGAGCGCAGGATCGGGCGATAGCGTTCGATGCCGAACACGTAGACCAGGCCGGCCAGGACGAATGCGCCGCCGCCCAGCATCGCGCCCGCCATCACGTCGAAGCCGATCCACAGGCCCAGCGGAAACTCGTCGGTCAGGTTGGTGATGGCGCCCAGCCCGTTGGTGAAGCGGAGGATGAGCGCGATCGCGGCTATGGCCCAGCAGCTCAGGACGAGGCCCACGCCGGTCACGAACTTGGGCGAGAAGTCCAGCTTGACCCCGGTGAGACGCCGAAGGAGCGAGTAGCCGATGCCGATCACCAGCAACAGCGGTACGATGATGCGCAGGATGAACAGGGCGCCGAGCATGAGAATATCTTGGAACATCATCCTTCTCCTTGATCCGATTGCGTGTTTTTGACTTCGATGGGCTCGCCTTCGCCTTCTCGCTCCCACGGCGGCACGTTATGGTCCGGGTCGTGGCCTTTGCGTCTCTGGGTGGCGATGGCCGCGCCGGTCAGGACGACGGCCATGCTGCCGACGACGGTGGGCAGCTTCGACATGATGTCCCAGGTGTAGGCCGGGATCGGTCGCGTCGTTACGTCCGTGCGGAAGCCCAGGGATTCGAACGGTACGTCGGAGATATAGAGCCAGGCGGTGCCGCCGGCCTCGTGTTCTCCGTAGATATGATCGACGTAGAAGTCCGGGTTTGCGGCCAGCCGTGCGTGCGCATAGGCCAGCAGCTCGCTGCGCGTGCCGAACCGGATGGCCCCGGTCGGGCAGTTCGCCACACAGGCGGGCAGCTCGCCCTCCTGCTGTCGTTCGTAGCAGAACATGCATTTGCGGATCTCGGGGGTCAGGCCGTTCTCCCACTCGAAGCGCGGGATGTCGAACGGGCAGCTCACCATGCAGTAGCGGCAGCCCAGGCAGCGGTTGGGATAGTAGGAGATCGGTCCCTCGGGCGTCTGGTGCAGCGCGCTGGCCGGGCAGGCCGATACGCACGCCGCGTCGAGGCAGTGCATGCACTGGCGCTTGACGAAGCGCACCTGGCCGTCCTCCAGCTCGACCTTCTTGATGTAGGTGAAGTTCTGACCGTTCAGCCCCTGCGCCTGTTCGGTCGTGGGGGCCAGGCCGTTGGCCTCGGCGCACGAGCGCTGGCAGTTGCCGCAGCCGATGCAGCGGCTGAGATCGACCAGCATGGCCGGGGCGGTGTCCCTGGATACCTTGGAGGCTGCCAGAGCCCGCGTTTTTGTCTGGTGGGCGATGACGACGCTGCCGACCGTGGCCGCCGAGAGCTTGATGAACTGGCGCCGTGTGATGGAGCCGTCGGTCCTGGGTTGATTATTCTGAGCTGTCATGATTTCTTCCTCTTGCCCAATAGAACGGTGCTCATCACGCCTACGACAAGGCCAAGCACTCCACCGACGCCGAACGTCAGCCCCATGCCCATGACCGAGAGATTGCGCAGGTCGTTGTTGCGGGCTTCGGCGGCGTTCAGCGCGGCTTCGAGCTCTAGCACGCGCTCATTGCTGGCTGCGGCAGCCAGGGCCGCGTCGGCCTTGGACGTGCCCGCAGCGGTTTTGCTGGCTTCGGTCTTGGAATGTACGCTGTCGCTGTGGCAGCGCATGCACACATCGGAGGCCACGGTGAAGGTGTGGTTGCTCACCGGCTCGGCGCCGTTGCTCACCGCCGCGGCAGAGACGGTCATGTGACACCCGCTGCAGTTGACCCCCGTGATGCCATGCACCGAATGGGCCAGCGCAGCATCCTCGTTCGCGTGACAGGCCGAGCACAGCTCGTTCTGGCCCTCGATCCGCAGGCCCTGGCTGTGGGCCTGGTGGCAGTCATAGCAGTCGAGGCCCTTGGCCGCATGCTCGCTGGTCTTCCACTCCGCGAAGATCTGCTGGTGGCAGGTTTCGCAGATCGCGGACTCCATCGGGAGCAGCATGGTCTCGGCCTTCGGATGGCCCTCTTTATACGGCCCGTGGCAGGATTCGCAGGTAACCTTGCCGGTCGCCGCGTGGGTCGAGTTCTCCCAGATCGCGCCTTCTGTTTGATGGCAGCTTTCACACACCGGCGTGCCCGGCTGGCTCTGGGCAATCGCCTGCGCATCCGCCGCAGCCGCGGCGGTGG
>MWBF01000041.1 GCA_002068935.1 Chloroflexi bacterium ADurb.Bin325 | reverse complement strand
GCGCGCGGGCATCCTGAGCGGGTGGACGGCCCCACGCACTCCGCCAGAATGCTGGGGCCGGTCTCCGACCGTGCCTCCTGGCTGGGAGGTTCGTAGTGGGCGCTTCAGCGCCTTGTCGGGCCGCGGGGCGCTAAAGCGCCTACTACGAACAGGTGCGGATGCAGTCGGAGGGCGCTTCCAGTATTTTTATCCTGAACGGTGGAGGGCCATGACCACTCCGCTCTGGATGCCATCTGTGATATACTGTCCTCACAGCCGTCACTTCGAATTGCATACCCTCAACGTGGAGGACACCCATGGATATCGGAATCCCCAAGCAACGCCGGCCCTTCGACTACCGCGCGGGCCTGACGCCGATGGGCGTCGAAATCCTCACCGGGCTGGGCCATCGCGTCTACGTCGAGCGCGACGCCGGCCTGGGCAGCGGCTTCGAGGATGAGCGCTATCGCGCGGCGGGCGGCCAGGTCGTCTATTCGGTCGAGGAGGTTTACGGCCGCGGCCAGATGATCCTCACCGTGTCGCGGCCCACGCTGCCGGAGTTCGACCTGCTGCAAGAAGGACACATCCTGGTCGGCTTCCTGCACCTGGCGGTCTCCCATCCGAGCAAGGTCGAGGCGCTGCTCCAGCGCAAGGCGACGGCCATCGCGTACGAGACCATCCAGGAGCCCGACGGCTACCTGCCCGTCCTCGCCGCGCCGAGCCAGATTGCCGGGCGGATGATCCCGCCCATCGCGGCCCAACTGTTGCAGAACAACGAGGGCGGCCACGGCATCCTCCTCAGCGGCGTGCCGGGCGTGCCCCCCGCGCACATCGTCGTCCTGGGCGCGGGCATCGTGGGCGGCAACGCGGCGCGCCTCTTCGACGCGATGGGCGCGCACGTCACCGTCATGGACACCGATGTGCGCCGCCTGCACGCGCTCGAAGAGAGCGGCTGCCGGGCCGATACGGTGGTGGCCTACGACTTCAACATCGCGCGGGCGGTCAGGCGGGCCGACGTGCTGGTCGGCGCGGTCCTCGTCCCCGGCGCGCGCACCCCGCACATCGTCACGCGCGAGATGGTCCGGACGATGAAGCCCCGCTCGGTCATCATGGATGTCTCGATCGACCAGGGCGGCTGCATCGAGACGAGCCGGCCCACGACCTACCAGAACCCCACCTATATCGAGGAAGGCGTCATCCACTACTGCGTGCCGAACATGACCGGCGTGGTGGCGCGCACGACAACCCACGCGTTCAACAATGCGGCCTGGCCCTATGTGCTGGAGATCGCGCAGAAGGGGCTGGCCCAGGCCCTGGCCGATAACGCGGCCTTGCGCCACGGCCTGAACATCCACAACGGCGAGATCGTCCATCCGGCGCTGCGCGAATCGCTCGGAGGTGGGATATGAGGCCCGCGTCTTATCACAACAAGCTGTGCTCAGCGGACGCGGCCGTCGAGGCCATCCGGTCGCACGACCGCGTCTTTATGACCGGTAACTGTAGCGTGCCGAAGGAACTGCTCGCCGCGCTGGTGCGCCGAGCGCCGCAGTTGACCGACGTGGAGATCGTGCAGGTCCTGACCATCGGGCCGGCCGAGTATGTCGCGCCGGAGATGGCCGGCCACATCCGCGTCAACTCGCTCTTCATCAGCCACAACGTGCGCAAGGCGGTCAACGAGGGCCGCGCCGATTTCACCCCGATCCTGCTCAGCCAGATCCCCGGCGCGCTGCGCGACCCCGACCTGCTCAAGCCGCAGGTCGCCATGATCCACTGCTCGCCGCCGGACGAGCACGGCTACTGCACCTACGGCGTGGAGGTCGGGCTGACCAAGCCGGCGGCGGAGGCGGCGGACATCGTCATCGCGGAGGTCAACGACCAGATGCCCCGCTCGCTGGGCGACAGCTTCATCCATGTCAGCCGGCTGACCCACATCGTGCCGGTCAGCTACCCGATCGTCGAGCTGCCGATGGGCGCGCCGGGCGAGCTGCAGAAGCAGATCGCCATGCATATCGCGGAGCTGATCCCCGACGGCGCGACGATGCAGATGGGCATCGGCGAGATCCCCGACGCGGTGCTGCTCTACCTCAAGGACAAGCGGAACCTGGGCGTGCACACGGAGCTCTTCTCCGACGGCGTCATCGAGCTGATCGAGCTGGGCGTGCTGACCAACGCGGCCAAGACGCTCCACAAGGGCAAGTGCGTGGCGGGCTTTGCGCTCGGCTCGCAGCGGCTCTACGACTACATGGACAACAACCCGTTCTTCGAGTTCCACCCGCAGGACTACGTGAACGACCCGTTCGTCATCGCGCAGAACACGAAGCAGGTCGCGCTCAACTCGGCGCTGGAGATCGACCTGACCGGCCAGGTGTGCGCGGACTCGATCGGCACGCAGTTCTACAGCGGGGTGGGCGGCCAGCTCGACTTCATGTACGGCGCGCTGCGGTCGCCGGGCGGCATCCCGATCATCGCGCTGCCGGCCACCGCCAAGGACGGCGCGATCAGCCGGATCGTGCCGACGCTGAAGGTCGGCGCGGGGGTCGTCACCACGCGCAACCACGTGCGCTATGTCGTGACCGAGCATGGCGTGGCTGACCTGTATGCGCGCAGCATCCGCGAGCGCGTCCAGGCGCTGGTCAGGATCGCCGCGCCGCAGTTCCGCGATGAATTATGGTATTTCGCGCGGCAGCAGCAGTGGGTCTAGGGGACAAAAGGGCGTCTGGCATGGATCTGCCAGACGCCCGCGGGTTCGTCTTGGCCGCTTCGACGCCTGAAGCGCCGGCGGTCGGCCGTTATTTGCGCTCCGCGATGGGCACCCAGGGGAGCTGGTGCTCGCCGGTCCAGTTGGACAGCGGGCGGATGAGACGGTTGTTGGCCTGCTGCTCGTAGACGTGCGCGGTCCAGCCGACGATGCGGCTCATCGCAAACATGCAGGTGAATGTATCGATCGGCAGGCCGATGGAATAGAGCAGCGGCGCGGAGTAGAAGTCCACGTTTGCGCTGAGGTTGCGCGAGCGGAAATACTCGTCCTGCATCGCCACCTCCTCCAGCCGCCGCGCGATGTCATACCATGTGCGCTCGCCGGTGGCCTCCACCATCTTCTGCACGTTGACCATCAGCGCGCCCGCGCGCGGGTCGCGCACCTTGTAGACGCGATGGCCGATGCCCATGACGCGGCGGCCGGTCCCCGCCAGGCCGTGGAACCACGGCTCGACGTTCTCCGGCGTCCCGATCTCCAGGAACTGCTCCATGGCCTCCTGCACGGCCGCGCCGTGGGCCGGGCCCTTCAGCGCGCCCAGCGCGCCGGTGATGGCCGAGTGCAGGTCTGAGCCGGTCGACGCGATCACGCGCGCGGTGAAGGTGGATGCGTTCAGTTCGTGCTCGGCCAGCAGCAGCAGGTACTGATCCAGCGCCTTTGCGGCCTGCGGATCGGGGTCGTCGCCCGTCAGCATCCACAGGAAGTTCGCCGCGTGATCCAGATCCATGCGCGGCTTGATGGGGTCGTCCCCGCGACGGATGCGCTCGAACGCGGCGATGACGCCGGAGATCTGGCCCAGCAGGCGGCACGCCTTGTGCTGGTGCGCCAGCGGGGTGTTGTCCTCCGATTCGGGGTCATAGTGCGCCAGCATGGAGACTGCCGTGCGCATGACAGCCATCGGGTCCGCGTTGTGCGGCATGTTGCGCAGCGCGGAGAAGATTTCCGGCGGTATGAAGCGACAGGCGCGCGATTGGCGCTTCATCTCATCCAGTTCGTCGGCTGTAGGCAGACGGTTGTTCCAGAGGAGGTAGGCGACCTCCTCGAACGTGCTGTTTTCGGCCAACACCCGGATGTCATATCCGCGATATTCCAGGACGCCGTTCGTGCCGTCCACGAAACTGATGTTGCTGTCGGCGACGACGACGCCGGCCAGCCCTCCGCCCTTGCTGGCCGCCGGTTTCACTGCCTCTGTCGTGCTCACGGATGCCTCCTGTGTTCAGCTTGCCGTTGCATTAGAAGAATCGACGCCCGCGACTATACTGTAAGCCAGCGCGGGCGTCAAGTGGGCAGCGGCCCTATTTTTCGAGGAGTTTGGCGAATTCGCGCATCAGCATCGGCTCCGGCACCGCGCCCTCGATGTGGATGGTCTCGTTGATGACCGTGCGCGGCACGCCCATGACGTCATACTTGACGGCCAACTGCGGGAACTCCACCACCTCGACCATGTGGGCGCTGATGAGGTCGCTCTCCATCGCCAACTGGTAGGCGAGCAACACGGCTCGCGGGCAGTACGGTCAGGTAGGGGTGATGAAGACCTGGATCGTCGCCGGCTGTTTGAGCTCCGCGACCATCTGCTTCGTGTCCGCGGACAGCCCCGACTCGCCCTCGGAGACCAGCTTGATGCTCTCGATCAGGCTGCCGAACTCGTAGCCGGAGGGGATGCCGAACATGCGGATGCCGTAGTCCTTCTGGCCGACGACCGCTACCCCCGGCACCTTGTCGATGCCCAGGCTGTCGGCCAGCGCCTTGTCCGCCTCGAAGTCGTAGACCTCCACGGAAACCTTATCCGACAGCTCGGCGACCTCCTCGATGAGCTCGCGGGTCTCCTTACAGTACTGGCATTCGAACTTCTGGGTGAACACCTTGAAGGTGACGGGGTTGGCGATGTCCGCCAGGGCCTCGGTTACGTCCTTGCGAATCTGCGCATTCAGGAGCGCCATCAGAACAGGACCTCCTTCTGAGGAATGGCCGGCTCTGTCGGCCGGCGGATCGGTGACCGGCCCGCGGCACGGAGGGCCTGCCAATAAGGTGAGATGGCCGTTCGGGGCCAAGGGTTACAGTTTGCGGCTGCGACGAATTCTAGCATCTCCTCGCCGGCCCGTCAATCGTGCTGACGTCTGCCCGAAGAGCGCTGGGGCCGGCCTCCGACCGTGTCGCAGGCCGCGCTTTGGACAGGATTCACAGGATTTACAGGCTGGGCGTCCGTTTGCCCGATCGCGCCGCATGATGCATGATGGGCCGCGCATCACCTCGATGACCGATCCGACAGCGCAAACAGGATGGAGGCAAGCGGCATGAACTACTGGCAGGCCGAGACGATACGTCTGCGCGGCGTCGAGCCGGAGGACGCCCAACACTTCTTCCGCTGGAACCAGGACAGCGAGCGCGCCCGCCAGCTCGACTTCGTCTGGCCGCCGATCTCGCTCTCCTCCGTGGAGGGCTGGGCCATGGAACAGAGCGCGCAGAAGTTCAAGGATGATGCGTTCCACTGGGTCATCGAGACCCTCGACGGCCAGCCGGTCGGCTCGATCAGCACGCATGACTGTAACCTGCGCAACGGCACGTTCAGCTATGGCGTGGATGTGGCCGAGGAACACCGCGGCAACGGGTATGCCGCGGAGGCCATCCGCCTGATCCTGCGCTACTATTTCGAGGAGCTGCGCTACCACAAGGTCAACGTCGGCGTCCACAGCTACAACGAGGCGTCGCTGCGGCTGCACGAACGGCTGGGCTTCGTGCGCGAGGGCGCGCTGCGCGAGGCCGTCTACACGCGGGGCCGGCGCTACGACATGATCCTGTTCGGCATGACCGCGGACGAGTTCCGGGACAACGAGTCGCGGCTCAGCGCGCGACCCGATCCACGATAAAGGCTTCGGCGCGCGCGCTGTCCACCGTCAGCGCGATCTCCGCGGTCGCGTGCTCGGCCTCGGTGGCCGCGGCGACGAGCATCTGCCCCGCGGCATGGCGGCCCTCGGTCTCGATGACCGCGCGCACCGGCTCCCAATGCACCAGATCCGGCTCGAGCAGGGTCGCCGCGGCCAGCGGGTCGTGCAGGAAGGTCCAGCCGCGCTGGACGAACCCGGGGTAGACCTCGACCTGATGCGCGACGGCCTCGTGATAGGCGTCGCCGGCCTGGCGGATGCGGGCCACGTCCGCGGGGCGGATGCGCACCTGCGTGGTGACGTTCAGCGGCACGATGCGCAGCGGCGCGCCCGACGACAGGACCACGTGCGCGGCCTCCGGGTCGCAGCGGATGTTGTGCTCCACCCAGGGCAGGTGCAGGTTGCCCGCGCCGCCCACCACCCCGCCCATCAGCGTCACCCCGGCGACATTCTGCGCCAGCCGCGGCTCGCGCAGGAAGGCCAGCGCGATGTTGGTCAGCGGGCCGATCGGCAGCAGGGTGATCTCGCCCGGCCGCGCCATGACCATCCGCACGATGAGGTCGGCCGCGTGTTCGTCCGCCGGGCGGAGCGCCGCGTCCGCCTCGGTCAGCAGCCCCTGGCCCTCGTGCCCGCCCCAGTAGATCGGCACGCGGCCCAGCAGGGGCGCGCGTGCACCCGCCGCCACCGGCACATCGCTCCGCCCGCGCAGCGCCAACAGCTTCAGCGCCATGCGCGCACGCAGCAGCACGTCCGCATAGACGGTCGTGATCGCGGCGAGCTCCACCTCCGGCGAGCCCAGGAGCAGGGCCAGCGCCAGGCAGTCGTCCACGTCGGTGCCGATATCGGTGTCGAGGATGATGGTTTGCGGCTTCATTGCGCCTCCTTTGGCGGTACTGATCGAGAATGGTTGGCCGGGAGCGTTACTGGGGCAGCAGCTTGTCCGTCACGAGGCTGGCGTAGAAGGTGCGCTCGCCCGCGGTGACGAAGCTGACCGCGATCACCATGTCCTTGCCTTCGGGCGTGATGGCGGTGATCTCGCCCGGCCCGAAACGCTCGTGGTGGACGCTCATGCCGACGCGGTACGGCTGGGGCCTGGCCGGCGCCTTCTTGACCGGCGCCTGCGCCGCGAGGTTGGCCTGGCGATCCCACCACATCTCCGCGTACATGTTCAGCCGCTCCGGCGGGTTGAGCTTGCCGGTGAACTCGCCGGCGCGCCGCCGCGCCACGCTGATGAGCGGCATCAGCTTCTGCTTGCGCTCGTGCGCGACCCGGCTGTTCTGCGCCAGTTGCGCGGCCGCGCGCGCCAGCCCGCTCTCCAGGCTGCGCAGCGCGACGCTCGGCTCGCCGTCCGGGTCGATGCTGATCAGCACGACGCCGTGCGCGCGGCAGACCGCGGCGCGTGCATCCTCGCGCTCCGCCTCGGCCATGACCTCTTCGTCGCTCTTGCGCTGGCGGCGCTGCGTGCCATCCAGCCCGACGAAGCGCACGGCCAGGCCGATGTCCGGGTAAAGGCAGTCGAGCTTGAGCCGCCGGTTCGTGTCGGGGTTGACGAGCCATTCCGGCATCACGCCGTATTCCGTCTCGAACCCGTCGAACACGCGCGCCAGCACTTCCCGCCAGCCGTTGACGAAGTTTGCCTGCATCTGGTTGCACCTGTACGTGATAAACGTGCGGAACCTGGCGGCCTCGCACGTCTCTGAACGTATGATAGCATGTGCGCGGGAGGGGTGTCAAAGTGGGGGGTTAGCCCCCATCCCCCGACCCCTTCCCCCGTCCCGACGGGGGAAGGGGCGTTCCCTCCCCTGCGCAGCGGGGGCCTGGGGTGGGGGCCGGAGTCAACAAAGAACCTACCCGGGAATTGCTGGGCGCTCGCCTCACCCCCCAGCCCCCTCTCCTGACGACGAGCCTCCGGCTCGCACGTCAGGAGAGGGGGAGTCGAGGAGGTGAGGCAAACTCCCTCCCCTGCGCAGCGGGGGCCTGGGGTGGGGGCCGGGGGTTAGCCCCCATCCCCCGACCCCTTCCCCCGTCCCGACGGGGGAAGGGGCGAAAGCCGCGAATTGGGTTGACGACCGTTGTTGACTGGGAGTATAATATTAGCGTTCGGCTCGTCGACTGCGCAATGTCAGAAACGTTGCCTGTCAGGGCATTGCAGAGAAGGTCGTCGTGTTTCTTTCACAAGGAGGAAATGATGCACAAGTTCTCACGTCGGAAGTTTTTGGGCCTCGTAGCCGCGACCGGCGGCACGCTTCTTGCCGGATGTGTGGCCGCGCCGGCCACCCAGGCGCCCAGCGCTGAAGCGCCAGCAGAAGGAGAGCCGGCGCAGAAGCCGGCCGCGACCCAGAAGGTCACGATCGAGATGTGGGCGCCGCATCCTCTGGACGAAAACATCAAGATCAACGAGTTCCTGGCCGAGAATTTCCTGCCCGACCATCCCGACACCGACTTCAAGTTCACCCGCGTCCCCGATGAGTGGGAGCAGAAGTTCAAGACCGCCGCGGCCGGCGGCACGCTGCCGGACATCTTCGCGGTCGACGGCATCAACCTGCCCACGTTTGCATCGCGCGGCCTCTGCGCGGAGCTGGACGAGGCGGTCGTGCCCAAGTCCGTGCTGGACGACTTCTACCCCTCCGCGCTGGCCGAGATGCAGTGGCGCGGCAAGACCTACGCCACCACGATCGAGACCAACTCGCAGGCGCTCCGCATCAACATGGACAAGATCGAGGAGGCGGGCGTCGAGCTGCCCCAGACCTGGGACGAGCTGATCTCGGTCGGGCAGACGCTGACCTTCGACCAGGCCGGCGTGCACCCGAACGAGGGCGGCTTCGACTGGGACGCGGTGAAGCAGTGGGGCTTCGAGACCTGGTGCTGCCTCGGCGAAGGCTCCACCTGGATGATCCTGCCCTGGATCTGGATGAACGGCGGCGATGTCTACGAGGAGAGCACCAAGAAGGTGACGATCGCGGATGCGCCGGCAGTCAAGGGCATCCAGTTCCTCCGAGATCTGGTCCACACGTATAAGATCTGGCCGCGGGCCGGCGTGGCCCAGGCCGGGCCGGAAGGCACCTTCTACGGCCAGGTCGTCATCATGAGCGGTACGGGCGCGTTCGATCTGGCGAACCTGACGGTGACGAACCCGCCGGAGTTCAAGTGGGACATCCTGAAGTTCCCGCGGCCGGAGACCGGCGAGTACATCAGCGGCGTGGGCGGCTGGCTCATGTCCGCAAACGCCGCCAGCAAGAACCTGGCCCAGGTCATGCCCTTCATGACGTTCACGACCAGCGACACCTGGCAGTTGCACGCGTCGAAGTACGGCTATGCGCTGACCGGCCGCAAGAGCATCGCCGAGCAGCGGCTGGCGGAAGTGCCGCAGCTCAAGGTCTTCCTGGAGGCCATGGCAACCGGCCGGGCCCGCCCGCGCAGCACGCAGTATCCGCTCATCACCGAGGCGTTGCAGCTCGCCTTTGACGAGTCCATCTTCGGCGATCGGTCGCCCGAGGAGGCCCTGGCGGACGCCAAGCCCAAGATCGAGGACGCTCTGGCCAAGGAAGAAGCCGAGTAAGAATCGTCTCCTTCCCATGATTTCGGCGGCCGGCGGCTCTGCCTTGCGCGGAGCGTCGACCGCCGAAATCGCGGTTGTACAGAGGAATGATCTATGACAGGCATAACTCACAGCGTCTCGAGAAAGGCCATCGGGCGCCGGGGGCTTTCGCGCGAGGCGCGCTGGGGCATGTTCTTCGTCGCCCCGTGGGTGATCGGCTTTCTGATCTTCACCTTGGGGCCGGTCGTAGCGTCCCTCGGGCTCAGCTTCATGGACTACGAGCTGATTTCGGCCCCCACCTGGCGCGGCCTGGGCAACTATATCGAGCTCATCACCAGGGATCGCCTCTTCGGCCGCTCGCTCTATAACACGGTCTATTACACCCTGTTCAGCGTGCCGCTCGGCCTGATGGCTGCCTTTATGCTCGCGCTGCTGCTCAACGTCAAGCTGCCGGGGATGAATATCTATCGCACGGTGTTTTATCTGCCGGCGGTCACTTCCGGCGTGGCGGTGTCGCTCCTGTGGATCTGGCTGTTCAACCCCCAGTTCGGCCTGATCAACTATCTCCTGCGTTCCATCGGCCTGCCCGGCCCGGGCTGGCTGGTCGACGAGGCCTGGTCCAAGCCAGCCTTTATCCTGATGAGCGTCTGGGGGGTCGGCGGAACCACGATCATCTTTCTCGCCGGGCTACAGGGCGTGCCGCGCACCCTGTACGAGGCCGCCGAGATCGACGGCGCAAACACCTGGCAGCGCTTCCGCCACGTCACGATCCCCATGATGACGCCCGTCATCTTCTTCAACATGATCGTCGGCATCATCGGGTCGTTCCAGGTGTTCACGTCGGCGTATGTCATGACGCAGGGCGGCCCGCGCGAATCGACCCTCTTCTATGTGCTCTATCTGTTCAGACAGGGGTTCAAGCTCCTGCGGATGGGCTATGCCGCGTCCATGGCCTGGATCCTCTTCGTCATCATCATCGTGCTCACCCTCATACAGCTCCGCCTGTCCACCAGGTGGGTCTACTATGAGAGCGAGTTGACGGAGGGATAGGCCCGATGAGAATCGCAGAGACACCCGCACCGCTGGCCCGGCCCCTCACGCCCCGGCTCAGCAAGCATCGCGTGTACCGGTGGGCGGCGAAGGTCCTCTGGTATGTGCTGCTTACCGGCCTGGGCATCCTGTTTTCTCTGCCCTTCTTCTGGATGCTCTCATCCTCGCTGAAGATCGAGGCGCGCATCTGGATCTATCCGCCCCAGTGGATTCCCGACCCCTTCCTCTGGGAGAACTATCCCAAGGCGCTGGAGCTGATGAAGTTCTGGCGCGCGCTCCGCAACACGCTCTTCCTGACCGGCGTGGGGACGACCGCGATCGTCCTGGCGAGCTCCTGGATCGTGTACGGGTTTGCCCGCTTCCGCTTCCCCGGCAAGAACGCGCTGTTCCTGATCCTGCTCTCGACGATGATGCTGCCGGAACAGGTGACGATGATCCCCCGCTTCATCATGTTCAAGGAGTTCGGCTGGCTCAACACCTACCTGCCCCTCCTGGTTCCCGCGTTCTTCGGCGACGCCTTCTACATCTTTCTGCTGCGCCAGTTCTTCATGACCATCCCGACCGAGCTGGATGACGCGGCCAAGATCGATGGGTGCAGCTATATCGGCATCTGGTGGCGCATCATCCTGCCGCTGTCGAAGCCGGCGCTGGCGACCGTGACCGTGTTCTCGGTGATTCGCGGGTGGAACGACTTCCTGTGGCCGCTGATCATCCTCAACGATGCCGCGAAATACAACCTGGCGCTGAGCCTGGCGTCGTTCCGGGGCCTCTACAACACGCAGTGGGGCTATCTGATGGCCGCGTCGGTCGTCTCGCTGCTCCCGATGATCCTCCTCTACTTCTTCGCCCAGAAATACGTGGTCGAGGGGATCACGCTCACCGGTCTCAAGGGCTGAGCGCAGCCGCAGAGCGTCCGACCTCGCGCCCCGTCCCCCCTGACGCGCGGACCGAAGTCTCGCCCGGTTCAGGGGGATGGGGCGACAAGCCAGCGGATTTTCGAATCGACAGTCAGCGCTTGCGGCCCAACATGGGCCTGAAGCGCATACGATGGAGGCATGCATGACAACACCGACCCGAGCCTACAACGGCTCGTACACCGCAGACAACCTGGATCACGCCGCGTTCCCCCTCGGCGGCCTCGGCGCGGGCATGATCTGTCTCGAGGGCGGCGGCGCGCTCTCGCATGTGTCCGTCCGCGGGCAGCCGAACGTCTTCAACGAGCCGATGCTCTTCGCCGCGCTGCACGTCCGCGGGGAGCAGTCCAGCGCGCGGCTGCTGGAAGGCCCTGTGCCGCGCTGGAAGATCTTCTTCCCCTGGGACAACCTGTTCGGCAGCGCGGGCAACGGCGGGGCCGGCAAGACCTACGGCCTGCCGCGGCACGAACACGCCGAGTTCCGGCCGCGCTTCCCCTTCGCCACGGTCGACCTGGCGGACGACCGGGTCCCGCTCCGCACCGAGATCACCGGCTGGAGCCCGTTCATCCCCGGTGATTCGGACAACTCCAGCCTGCCGGTCGCGGGCCTCGAATACCGGTTCAGCAACCCCACCGACCGGCCGATCGAGGCCGTCTTCTCGTACCACGCGGTGAACTTCCTGGCCGCGGGCGAGTGGTCCGCGGATCGGGCCTGGCACGGCGAGCGGGGCGTGGGCGCGGCCCCAGGCGGCTTCACGCTCTGGCAGTCTGCGCCGGAGGATCGGCCGTGGCAGCAGGCCACGTTGAGCATCTGCACCGACGACGCGGCGGTCAAGGTCAACTGCGCCTGGTTCCGCGGGGGCTGGTGGGACCCGATCACGGTGGCCTGGAAGACGGTGGAGGACGGCGCGATGCCCGAAGCCGGCCCGGTGGACGGCGACCCCAGCCCCGGCGGGAGCCTCTACGTCCCGTTCCGCCTGGAGCCGGGCGCGGAGAAGGTCGTCCGTCTGCGGATCGCCTGGTATGTGCCGGAGACCGACCTCCGCTTCGGCAAGGACATGCCTAGCAGCGGCAACGGCCAGCACCACAAGCCCTGGTATGCGGGCAGGTTCGCCGACCACGCGGCCGTCGCGGACTACTGGCGCACCCACTATGACGAGCTGCGCCGCGCGAGCCGCGCGTTTGCCGACTGCTTCTACGACACCACCCTGCCGCCGGAGGTGGTCGAGGCGGTGGCCGCCAACCTGACCATCCTCAAGTCGCCCACCGTGCTGCGCCAGGCCGACGGCCGGCTGTGGGCCTGGGAGGGCTGTCACGACAACCGCGGCTGCTGTCCCGGCAGTTGCACCCACGTCTGGAACTATGCGCAGGCGCTGCCCCACCTGTTCCCCGATCTCGAACGCTCGCTGCGCGAGACGGAGTTCGGCCCCAGCCAGGACGAGCGCGGGCACCAGGTGTTCCGCTCCGCGCTGCCCATCCGGCCCATCGTCCACGACTTTCACGCCGCGGCCGACGGCCAGCTCGGCGGCATCGTCAAGGCCTACCGCGAGTGGCGCATCAGCGGCGACACGGAGTGGCTGCGCGGCATGTGGCCGGCGATCAAGCTCAGCCTGAACTACTGCATCGACACCTGGGACCCTGAGGGCCGCGGCATGTTGATCGAGCCGCACCATAACACCTACGACATCGAGTTCTGGGGCCCCGACGGCATGTGCACCTCGTTCTATCTCGCGGCCCTGCAGGCCGCGGTGAGCATGGCCGAGGCCGCGGGCGACGACCCCGGGCCGTATCGCGACCTGCTGGCGAAGGGCCGCGCGGCGATGGAGAGCGAGCTGTGGGACGGCGAGTACTTCATCCAGCGCATCCAGTGGCAGGGCCTGCGCGCGCCCGACCCGACGGAGGCCGGGGCCTATCACACGCGCTATTCCCCGGAGGCGCGCGAGCTGCTGGACGCGGAAGGCCCTAAATATCAGTACGGGCCGGGGTGTCTGTCGGACGGTGTGCTCGGCGCATGGCTGGCCGAGTGCAGCGGCGTCGCGCCGATCCTTGACAGCGCAAAGGTGACGAGCCATCTGTTGGCGGTGCACCGTTACAACTTCCGCCGCGACCTTTCCGACTACGCCAACCCCCAGCGCCCGACCTATGCGCTGGGCCACGAGGCCGGGCTGCTGCTCTGCACGTGGCCGAAGGGCGGCGCGCTGACCCTGCCGATGGTCTACAGCAACGAGGTGTGGACGGGCATCGAATATCAGGTGGCGTCGCACCTGATGATGAACGGCCACGTGGACGAGGGGCTGGAGATCGTGCGGGCCGTCCGCGACCGCTACGATGGCCGCGTGCGCAACCCGTTCAACGAGTACGAGTGCGGCCACTGGTATGCCCGCGCGATGGCATCCTATGCGCTGTTGCAGGGCCTGAGCGGCGCGCGCTACGACGCGGTCGACAAGGTGCTCTATCTGAAGCCATCCGTGCGCGGCGACTTCCGCGCGTTCCTGTCCACCGCGACGGGCTACGGCACGGTCGGCGTGCGTGACGGCCAGCCCTTCCTCGACGTCAAGGCCGGGGCCATCGACTGCCAGCGGATCGAGTACGCGCCGCTGGATTGAGCGTCTCACCCCCTGCCCCCTCTCCTGGCGCTGGGCGAGCCTTCGGCTCGCACGTCGGGAGAGGGGGCGCCGTGTTCTGTGTCCCGGCCCCACATCGGGTATAATCCCCCCATGACTCGAGATCTCGAAGCACTCTATCGCGACGTGCCCGCGCCGAAAGACGTGTGGATCACGGAGCGCGAATCGCACGTCGGCCGCGCGATCCCCCCGGCCGACCAGTCGTGGGATGACTTTCTAGCGCGCAACCCGGCCGGCCACATCCTGCAAACCAGCCGGTGGGCCGAGCTGAAGGCGAGCTTCGGCTGGACCGCGCAGCGCGCCGTCCTGCGCACCATCCCCAGCCCCGATGCGCCCATCCTCGGTGGGGCCAGCATCCTCTTTCGCCGCCTCCCCTGGGGGCAGACGCTGGCCTACGTCCCGCGGGGGCCGGTCGTGGACTGGAGCGATCCGGAGCAGGTGCGCGCGGTGCTGACGATGGCCCGCGAGTTCAGCCGCAAGGCGCGCGCCGCGCTCATCAAGATCGAGCCGGAGCTGCCGGCGTCCGCGGAGCTGGCCGCGCAACTGGCAGGGTACGGCTTCCAGCCCAGCCCGCAGCGCGTCCAGCCGCTCAGCACCATCCACGTCGATCTGGCCGGCGACGAGGAGGCGATCCTGGCGGCCATGAAGCCCAAGTGGCGCTACAACATCCGGCTGGCCGAGCGCAAGGGTGTCGTCGTGCGCGCGGGCAACGCGCAGGATCTGCCCGCGATCCAGCGGCTGTTCGATGTCACCGCCGCGCGCGACGGGTTCGGCGTCCACAGCGCGGCCTACTATGCGCGCGCGACCGAGCTGTTTGCGGCGGGCGATGCGCCCGGGGCCGGCCTGACCTGGCTGGTGGCCGAGCACGCGGGGCGGATGCTCGGCGCGATTGCGGTCTTCGCGCTGAGCCGGATGGCGTGGTATATGTGGGGCGCGTCGAGCGACGAGGATCGCAACCTGATGCCGAACCATGCGCTGCAATGGGCCGCGATGAAGTGGGCGCGGGCGCGCGGCTGCGCGGTGTACGATCTGTGGGGCATCCCGGACGAGGTGGGCGCGGATCCCGCGGCCTATGCGGAGCCGGAGAGCTGGGGCGAGGGCGGGCTGTGGGGCGTCTATCGCTTCAAACAGGGCTTCGGCGGCCGCGTGGTGCGCTACACGGGCGCGTGGGATCTGCCCCTTTCGCGCTCCGGCTATGCGCTCTACCGGCTGGCGCTGCGCGTGCGGGCGCGCCGCGGCGGCCAGGAAGGCGGCTGACCCGTGCCCGACGTGGCCGCGATCACGTCCGCCGCGGAGTGGGACGCCGCGCTCGGCGCGTTGCCCGCGCCGCATATCCTCCAGAGCTGGGCCTGGGGCGAGACCAAGCTGCAAACCGGCTGGCAGGCCCGGCGGCTGCTGTGGCGCGCGGACGGCCGACCCGCGGCGGCGGCCGCCCTGCTCTTCCGCCGGGCGACGCGGCTGCCGGCCCGTCTGTCGCCGGCCATCGGCTACGCGCCCAAAGGCCCGCTGCTCGACTGGTCGGATCTCGGTCTGGCGGACGCGGTGCTGGCGCGCATCGAGGCGGAGGCGCGGGCCGCGGGCGCGTTCTTCATCAAGATCGACCCGGACGTGCGCGATGACACGGCCGAGGGCGCGGCGGTCAAGGCGCTGCTCGCGCGGCGCGGCTGGCGGCCCTCCGCCGAGCAGATCCAGTTCCGCAATACGATGGTCTCCCAACTGGCGGGCGACGCGCTGGACGAGGCTGCGCTGCTGGCCGCGATGAAGCCGAAGTGGCGCTACAACATCCGGCTGGCCGAGCGCAAGGGCGTCGTCGTGCGCGCGGGGGACGCGGATGACCTGCCCACGTTCTACGCGATGTACGGCGAGACGGGCCGCCGCGACGGCTTCCTGGTCCGCCCGTTCGCCTATTACCGCGCCATCTGGGCGCCGTTCATGGCCGCGGGCCTGGCCCATCTGCTGCTGGCGGAGGTCGAGGGCGGCCCGGTCGCCGGCCTGATCCTCTTCCGCTACGGGCCGACCGCGTGGTATTTCTACGGCGCATCCACCGCGCAGGGCCGCGATCTGATGCCCAACCATGCGCTGCAATGGGCCGCGCTCAGGTGGGCGAAGGCCGCGGGGTGCACGCGCTATGACTGGTGGGGCGCGCCGGATGTGCTGGACGAGAGCGATTCCATGTGGGGCGTGTATCGGTTCAAGCAGGGGTTCGGGGGCGAGTTTGTGCCGCACATCGGCGCGTGGGATTATGTGGCGAACCGCCCGCTGTACTGGCTCTACGCCCGCGCGATGCCGAAGCTGCTCGACGTGATGCGCCGGCGGCACCGCGCGATGCCACAGAATTAGCCCGGCCGATTTTTGGACAGGATTTACAAGATTGACAGGATTAGAGCGATTTCATCTTGTAAATCCTGTCAATCCTGTCTGATTGATTTTGGACAGGATTTACAAGATTGACAGGATTAGAGTGATTTCATCTTGTGAATCCTGTCAATCCTGTGATTGATTTTGGACAGGATTTACAAGATTGACAGGATTAGAGCGATTTCATCTTGTAAATCCTGTCAATCCTGTCTGATTG
>MWBF01000040.1 GCA_002068935.1 Chloroflexi bacterium ADurb.Bin325 | reverse complement strand
GTCGTCGCCGGCGGGGTGAAGCCCGGCCGCTCGGCCACCTTGCTCACGCCGAAGATGAGCAGCTTGTCCGCGGCGATCCAGCCGGCCGCGGCGTCGCGCGTCGCGCCGTAGAACCAGCGGCTGTCCGCCGTCCGGCCGCTGACCTTGAACGCCACGCCGCTGGCCAGCTCGCGCAGCGCCGCCCCCGCGTCGTTGTACAGGGTCGCGCCGGTCGCGCGCGTCACGGCCAGCGTCGCGGCGCTGCCCGTCCCGGCCCGCGCAGAGGGGGCTGTCGCGGCGTGCGCGGCGGCCCTGCTCGACGCCGGCAGCATCAGGAGGCAGGCCAGCAGCAGGCTGCCGAGCGCGCTGTCCAGCGCCCTGCGCCGCCGGCCCCTGGCCCAGCGGAGTGTCATCCTGCCATTATGTCTCATCGCATCCTTCCATCGGGGAATCTGCGTCCATTATAGGCTCCGCGGGCGGGCCGCGCATGTGTCGCAAGGGATATCTTCCCCCTGCCGTTCGGCCTATTTGTCCCGCGCGCAAAGCATGACCCGCGATAGCCGCGACCTCTACCGCGCGGCATATTGCTTCGCCGTTGCGCCGCGTGCTATACTTTGGACAGGATTTACAAGATTTACAGGATTTGGATTTAGAACCTATCCCAAAATTGCTCTGGCCGGTCTCCGACCGAGCCAGGGGGCGACCTCTACCGCGCGGCATATTACTTCGCCGTTGCGCCGCGTGCTATACTTTGGACAGGATTGACAAGATTTGGATTTAGAACCTATCCCAAAATTGCTCTGGCCGGTCTCCGACCGAGCCAGGGGGCGACCTCTACCGCGCGGCATATTGCTTCGCCGTTGCGCCGCGTGCTATACTTTGGACAGGATTGACGGGATTGACGAGATTTGAGACAGTCCGATTCGGGCTGTCCCGCATAGTCCTATAAATCCAAATCCTGTAAATCTTGTAAATCCTGTCCAAATTGTAAATCCTGTCCAAATCACCTCGACCGATCATCGCGGGGTTTGAGGAAAGGTCATGCTCATACGGGCCAGGCGCTGGTTCAACCCCTACCCCGATACGCCCGGTTCGCTGCGACTCGGTTTTGTCGCGGCCTATACCGGCGTCATCGGCGCGCTCGTGGTCTATTCCAACTTCCTCGCGCCGTGCGCGGGGCCGCTCGCGGCCGTCCACGAATGGGCGTTGATCGGCCTGCTGGCGCTGCTGCTCTTCATCGAGCGCTTCGAGCTGGGCCGCGATGTGCAGCCCGCGCCGCGCCGCCTGGCCGTGAGCCTGCTGCTGGCCCGCATCGTGCTCGTGCAGGGCATCGTCATGCTCGACTGCACGCAGTTGGGCGTGCTGCTCTATGCGGTGGTCCCCTTTGCGGCCTTCTTCGTCCTCGGCGCGGCCGTCAGCCGGCTGATCGGCCTGGCCTACTGGATCCTTGTTGCGCTGCGCACCGAGTTCGCCGGCGGCGCGGGGCTACAGATGAACCTCGACTGGCTGACGGTCGTGGTCATCTTCACGCTCCTGCTGATCTTCGTCCACGTCATCGCGGTCCACATCGACCGGGATCAGCGCAGCCGCCAGCAGATGCACCAGCTGCTCGACCAGCTTGCGGAATCGCACCGGCAGTTGCAGGATTATGCGGGCCGCGTGGCCGAGCTGGCCGCGGCCGCCGAGCGCAACCGCCTGGCGCGCGACATCCACGACAGCCTGGGCCACTATCTGACCGCCATCAGCATCCAGTTGGAGAAGGCGCAGGCCTATCGGGGCCGCAACCCGGCCGAGGCGGATCGGGCCATCCGCGATGCGCAGGAGACCGCGCGCGCCGCGCTGCAAGACGTGCGCCAGTCGGTCAGCACGCTGCGCGACGCGGGCGACCGCTTCTCGCTGCGCCAGTCGCTGGCGGGGCTGGTCGGCCGGATGGCCGGCGGGCCGCTGGAGATCACGTGGCGCATCGAGGGGGACGAGACGGACTACGCCGGCCCGGTGCTGACGGTGCTGTACCGCGTGGCGCAGGAGGGCCTCACCAATGCGCAGAAACATGCGCAGGCCCGCCACGCCGCGCTGGACGTGCAGTTGGGCGAGACCGAGGCGCGCCTCAGGCTGCACGACGACGGCATCGGCTTCGACCCGGCCGGCCTGTTCGAGCGGGCCGCGGCGGAGCATCAGGGCTACGGCCTGCTGGGGCTTCAGGAGCGTCTGGAGATGGTTCGGGGACAGATGCACATCAACAGCGACCGGCGCACGGGCACCGAGATCACGGTCACCGTGCCCAAGCATCTGACACAGGTGACGGCCACATGAACGATCCACTGCTGACAAGCGAGACCGCCGCTGACGGCGCGCATACGCCGGCCGCCAGGGTCGCCGTGCTGGTGGCCGACGACCAGCGCCTCGTGCGCGAGGGCATCGCGTCGCTGCTCGACATCCAGGAGGGCATCCGCGTGGTCGGGCAGGCGGTCAACGGCCAGGAGGCCGTCGAGCAGGCGCTGGCGCTGCGGCCCGACGTGATCCTGATGGACGTGCGCATGCCCGTGCTGGACGGCATCGCCGCGACCGCGCAGATCCACCGCCAGTTGCCCGGCTGCCAGGTCATCATGCTGACGACGTTCGACGACGAGGAATACATCGTCAAGTCGCTGCGCGCCGGCGCGGTCGGCTACCTGCTCAAGGACATCCCGGCCTCGCAACTGGCGGCCGCGGTACAGCTCGCGCACCGCGGCATCTACCAGTTGGAGCCCTCGGTGGCCGGCAAGCTCGTGGGGCTGCTGGCGGACGGGGCCGACGCGCGGCCGGCCGCGGCTGCGCCCTTGCCGGTCGAGAGCGACCTCACCGAGCGCGAGCTGGAGGTGTTGCGGCTCATCGGCACCGGCGCGACCAACCGGGAGATCGCCGACCGCCTGGTCGTCAGCGAGGGCACGGTCAAGAACCACGTCTCCAGCATCCTGGGCCGGCTGGGCCTGCGCGACCGCACCCAGGCCGCGCTCTATGCGCACCAGCACGGGCTGACGTGAGGCCGCGGCCGGTCGGCCACGCGCCAGCCTACCTGGAAGCCGACCCCACCATCAACCTTTCACCCTGTGACATCAAACAGGCTTGCGTTTCGGGGGCATAGGCTCGGCACGCCTGCAGGAAGGCGGCGGGGTCTCCGCCGCATATGGAGGATCGAATGAAACTCGTAACCTTCGTCCATGATGGGATCGCTCGGGCCGGCGCGTTGAGTGCGGACGGGACGCATGTGTGCGACCTGAACGCCCGCGATGCGCGTCTGCCGACGGATCTGCTGACCTTATTGCAGGGCGGCGAGGCGCTGTTGAACCTGGCGGCGCAGGTCTCGGCCGATGTCGAGGGGCTGGGCGTCTATGCCCTGGCAGATGTCACGCTCAAGGCGCCGCTGCCCCGGCCGGGCAAGATCATCTGCATCGGCCAGAACTATCTCGAACACGCCAAAGAGTCCAACGCCTCACGCCCCCCGTTCCCGATCATCTTCGCCAAGTACGCCAACTCGGTGATCGCCCACGGCGAACCGATCGTGGTGCCGGCCGCCGTCGAAAAGCCCGACTACGAGGGCGAGCTGGCCGTCGTCATCGGCCGACGCGCGCGCAATGTGCCGGAGGCCGAGGCGCTGACCTATGTTGCAGGCTACATGCCGCTCAACGACGTGAGCGCGCGCGACTGGCAGAACCGGACCAGCCAATGGGTGCTCGGCAAGACCGTGGACACCTTCTGCCCGATGGGGCCCGCCCTGGTGACGGCCGACGAGGTGGCCGATCCGCAGGACCTGCACCTGCGCACGGTCATCCGGGCGGCCGGCGCCGCAGACGACGAAGTGCTACAGATCGGCTACACCGGGGACATGATCTTCTCCGTGGCCCATCTCATCGCCGACATGACGCGGGTGATGACCCTCGAGCCCGGCGATGTCATCGCGACCGGCACCCCCTCCGGCGTCGGGGCCGCGCGGACGCCCCCGCGCTGGCTGCGGGCCGGCGATGTCGTCCGGGTGGAGATCGACGGCCTCGGAACCCTGGCCAATCCGGTCATCCGCGAGTAGGCGCAGCGGTCGCTAGCTCTTTGGCAGGCCGCCGCAAACGTGGCGACCGTCCTGAAGGGCGAGATGCCGGATCGATCGCGCCGGAAATGGCTGGCGGCCGCGTGAGCGGCTGATGAGGGGATCGTTCAGCGACGCGTTTCGTCGCAAATCAGAGGCGAAATTCGGCAAGGGCTACGTTCCGGGCATCTAGCGCCCGGCCCTATCAGCCGCCTGGCATGCGAGGTCAACATGGCGTTCATCGCGATCGATCTGGGCACTTCCTTCATCAAGGGCGCGATCCTGAACCTCGACACGGCGACCATCCGGCACGCCCATCGCGAGCCGTTTCCCGCAGCCCTGCCCGGCCTGCCGCCCCTCTACAAGGAGGTCGCCCCGGAGGCCGTCCTGGCCGCGGTGGACTCGCTCCTGGCCGCGCTCATCCCCTGCGCCGATGCAGAGGGCGGACTGGAAGGCATCGTCATGTGCACGCAGATGCACGGGCTGGTGCTGACTACCACGACTGGGGAGCCGCGTTCCAACCTGACGACCTGGCAGGATCAGCGCGTGCTCGAACCCCATCCTTCGGGCCGCGGAACCTATTTCGACGCGCTGGTCGCCCGGCTCACCGCCGACCAGATCCGTCAGCTCGGCAACGAGGTGCGCCCCGGCCCACCGATCGGCCTGCTGTTCATGCTGGCGGAACAGGGGCGGCTCCCGTCGCCCGATCTGTATCTCGCCTCGCTGCCCGATTTCGTGATCTCGCACCTCTCGAAGACGCCGCCCGGCATCGACACGTCGAACGCGATGGCGCACGGCGCGCTGAACCTCGAAACGCTCGACTGGCACCATGAGGTCATCGCCGCGCTGGGGCTGGAGCGTCTGCGCTGGCCCGAGATCAAGAAGCATGGAGCGGTCGTCGGACGGCTGGTGGTTGACGGCCGCGCCGTCCCCTGCTATACGCCCATTGGCGACTATCAGGCCGCGATCCTGGGCTCGCTGCTCCGCTATGGCGAGCTGTCGCTGAACATCTCGACCGGCTCGCAGGTCAGCCTGCTGCGGCCCGGCCCGAAGTTCGGCGACTATCAGACGCGGCCCTTCTTCGACGGCCGCTACCTGTCGGCCATCACCCACATCCCCGCGGGGCGCGCGCTGACTGCGTTGGTCCGGCTGTTCAGCGAGCTTGCCGAAGCGCAGGGATTGGCGCTGTCCGACCCCTGGGGTTACATCGGGCGGGCGGCTGCTGCGGCCGGGCCGACCCGCATGCAGGCGAACCTGGCCTTCTTCAACAGCTCGTGCGGAGACCGCGGCGCGTTCACGGATGTGCGAGAGGAGGAGCTGACGATCGGCCACGTCTTCCGCGCCGCGTTCCAGAACATGACCGACAACTACTATGCCTGCGCCCGGCGCATCTCGCCGGATCAGGAGTGGGAGAGCCTCGTCTTCTCCGGCGGCCTGGCGCAGCGGTTCCCGATCTTGCGTGATCTGATCTGCGACCGCTTCGAAGCGCCCTTCCGGATGTGCCCCTCCGCGGAGGACACGCTGCTGGGTCTGATGGCGCTGGCCCTCGCCTTCACGGGCCGCGCCGCGACGGTGGAACAGGCCGCGGCCCACCTGTTCGACGTCTATCGGGAGTGAACCGACCGCGGCCTGGCCCGTCAGGTCTGCGCGGGGTGCGCCAGCTCTCTGCCGACCTGCCTCAGGATCTGCTGGCAGGGGGCGGGGATCCGGCCCAGGTAGTCGGGGCCTACGTTGAGCAGGTAGTTGATGCCCCTGGCGTTCAGGTGATTCTTGAGCCGCAGCACCTCGGCCGCGCTCTTCCAGTTCTGGTCGAAGCTCTTATACCCCCAGGTATCGTTCAGCGTCGCGGGCGTCTCGAACAGGCCGTCCTCCATGAACTCGTCGGGGATCTGGTTATCGCCCCACGAGCGATAATCGCCCATGCCGTTTCCGATCCGGGAGTTGATGAGGCAGTTCGGCTGATGCTTCTTCACCAGCCGATAGAGCTCAGCGCTCTGCTCCGGCGCAATGGTGAGGGGGGTGTCAAACCAGATCAGACACAGCTCGCCGTAGTTCTGCAAGATCTCCTCGACCTGCGGCTTGATCTTGCTCTCAAAGCATTGGGTGTAGTCCTTCCGATCGTTGTGCGGATAGTCCCAGTCGTTGGTCCAGCTCATCACGCCGACGTTCGTGTGCCCATGCCTGTAGCCGCCGCCGTTCGGCTCATGCCAATCCAGATCCTGCGAGTAATAGAGACCCAGCTTCAGCCCGTGCTTCCGACAGGCCCCGGCAAGCTCGCCGATCACATCGCGGCGAAACGGCGAGGCGTCGTAGATATTGAACGGATCGACCTGGGAGCGAAACATCGCAAAGCCGTCGTGATGCTTGCTGGTAACGACCAGATACTGCATGCCGCTATCGAGCGCCAGCCTGACCCACTCTTCGGCGTCGAACAGGATGGGGTTGAACGCGCCGGCCAGCCTGCCGTATTCCTCGTTCGGGATCCTGAAGTACGACTGCGCCCACTCGCCGATGAAGGGCATCCTCTGGCCGTTCCACTCGCCCGCCGGCAGCGAATACAGCCCCCAATGCACCATCATGCCGAACTTCGCCTGTCGAAACCATTCCTTGTTGGTCACTGGCTCCCCTCCCCATGCTGATGCGGGCGAAGCTTCAGCCGACTTCCACAAGCGGGCGCAGCGGCGGCTGGAAGCTCTCGACATACTCCAGCGACTGATGGCGGAAGTAGGTGTCGTACAGCACCGCGTAGTGCCCCCCGCGCGCCATCAGCGCATCGTGGCTGCCTTCCTCGATGATCTCGCCGTGATCCATCACGATGATGCGATCGGCGGCCTTGACCGTGGAGAGCCGGTGCGCGATGACGATCGCGGTGCGGTCGTGCATCAGCGTATCCAGCCCCTCCTGAATCTGCGCCTCGGTGAACGGGTCCACGCTGGCGGTCGCCTCGTCCAGGATGAAGATAGCCGGATCCTTGAGCACCACGCGCGCCAGCACAACGAGCTGGCGCTGGCCCATCGACAGGCTGGCCCCGCGCTCGCCCACGTCGGTCTCCAGCCCCTTCGGCAGATCCGCCACCCACTCGCCGCCGGCCACCTGGCTGGCCGCGGCCGCCACCTCGGCGTCGCTCGCCTCGGGCCGCGCATAGCGGATGTTGTCGGCCACCGTGCCGGAGAAGAGGAACGGCTCCTGCGGCACGGTCCCGATCTGCCGGCGGTAGCTCTGCAGATCCAGCCGCCGGATGTCGCGGCCGTCCACCAGCAGCTCGCCCCCCTGAAACTCGTAGAAGCGCGCCACCAGCCGCGCGACGCTGCTCTTGCCCGCGCCCGTGTGCCCCACCAGCGCCACCGTCTCGCGCGGGCGGATCTCCAGATTGAAGGCGGGCAGCACGATCTCGCCGCCCCGCTGCTCCTCGACCGCCGGCGTGTAGGTGAACCGCACATCGCGGAACGTGATGCGCCCGTCCAGCCGCTCGACCGGCTCCGCGCCGGCCTGGACGACCTTCGGCTCCGCGTCGATCAGCGCAAACACCCGCTCGGCCGCGGCCAGCCCGTCCTGGAACTGGCTCCAGAACGAGCTGATGTTGGTCAGCGGCCACCAGTAGAAGCCCACCGCCTGCATGAACAGATACCAGTCGCCGGGCGTCACCCCGCCCGGCCCGCGCGTCGCCAGCCCGCCCATATAGATCAGCAGGGCCGCGCCGACCGCGGACGAGGCGCCCAGGATCGGAAAGATCGTGTTCAGCGTCAGCCCGCGGCGCAGCCCGACGCCGTAGGCCTGGCGGTTGTTGGCGAGGAAGTCGTCGTAGATGGCGCGCTCCTGGCGGAAGCTCTTTGCGACCACGATGCCGCTGACCGACTCCTGGATCTGCGCGTTGATCTTGGCCGTGACGCGGCGCGACCGCTGCGTCACGATGCGCGCGATGCGCCGGAAGCTCAGCGCGATCAGCGCGGCGAAGGGCGCCATCGCCAGCAGCAGCAGCGTCAGCGTGAGGTTGATGCGCGCCAGCCACACCGTCAGGAACGCGACCAGGAGGATCTGGCTGAACAGGTTCGTCGTCAGCGTGACCACCTCGGCCAGATCCTGCGTGTCCGACGTGATGCGGCTGACGATCTTGCCCGAGGCGTGCTCGTCATAGAAGGACAGGTCGTGGCGCACGGTCGCGGCAAACACATCATCGCGCAGCTTGAGCACGACATCGCCCACCACCCGCGCGGAGAACCACTGCTGGATGAAGTTGAAGGCCCACGCGGTCGAGCCCAGGAGCAGCACGCCGACGGCCAGCAGCAGGATCGCGCGCGTGGAGCGATCCTGCGCGACCATGTCGATGCCCTTCGCGATCAGGATCGGGCCGCCCATGCTGGCCAGCGAGTTGGCCGCGATGGCCGCCGCGACCAGCGCCATACGCCTCCAGTGGGGCCGGAAATAGGCCAGCACCCGCCGCAGCAGCTCGCGGTCGCCGTAGTTGCGGTCGTATGCCTCGGTGTCGAGGCCGTCCAGGATAAAACCCATGAGCTCCTACCCGCAGTGCGCAAAGATGCGACAGTAATCCGGCGAGCGCGCCAACAGCTCCTCGTGCGACCCCTGATCCACCAGCTCCCCGCGGCGCAGCACAAGGATGCGGTCGGCCCAGCGAATCTGGCTCAGCCGGTGCGTGATCAGGAACGTCGTGCGCTGGCTGCTGATGTGGCGCATCGCGCGCTGAATCTGGTCTTCGGTCGCGCTGTCGATCGCGCTCGTGCTGTCATCGAGGATCAGGATGCGCGGGTCGGTCAGGAATGCGCGCGCGATCGCCAGCCGCTGCCGCTGCCCGCCGGAGAGCGTGACGCCCCGCTCGCCGATCTCCGTCTGATAGCCGTCTCGAAACTCGCTGATGAACTCGTGCGCCTGCGCGGCCTGCGCGGCCGTCCGGATATCCTCGTCCGTCGCGTTCGGCGCGCCGAACGCGATGTTCTCGCGCACGGTGCGCGAGAAGAGGAACGGATCCTGCTCGATGGCCGAAATCTGCGAACGCAGCGACTCCAGGCTCCAGTCGCGCACGTCCACCCCGTCCACCAGCACCCGGCCGCCGTCCGCATCGAAGATGCGGTTGATGAGCCGGGTGAGCGTCGTCTTGCCTGAGCCGGTCTGCCCGACGATCGCGATGGTCTCGCCGGGCCGCGCCGTGAAGCTGACATCCTTCAGCACCGGCGCGCCGTTGTACCCGAAGCTGACGTTCTCGAAGACCACCTCGCCCTGGATGGGCTGGGCGACGCCCTGCGGGTTCTCGTCCAGCTCGGTCTCGGTATTGATGGTCTCGAGGATGCGCCGCGCGCTGGCGATGCCGAGCTGCACGAGGTTGAAGGTGAAGATCGAGATGAAGGTCGGGAAGCGCAGCGAGCCGACCAGCCCCAGGAAGGTGACGGCCTGGCCGAGCGTGAGGCCGCCGGCGCGCCAGAGCAGCAGCCCGTGCAGCAGCGCGCCGGCCCAGGCCAGCGTGAAGGCCAGCGACGGCCAGTAGAGCGCCTGGATCTCGCCCTGGCGGACGTACAGATCACGCACCTTGCGCGCGTTGCCTGTGAACTTCCACCACTCGTAGTGCTCCTGCACGTTGGCCTTGACGACCTCGATGCCCGAGATGGCCTCGGTCAGCCCGGCGTTCAGCACGCCGAACTGCTCGCGGATGTTGAAGCTCACCGGCTTCAGCCGTCGATTGTAGTCGTAGACCGTCAGGATCAGCAGGACGAGAAAGATGGCCGGCACGAGCAGCAGGTCGGGCTTCATCCGGCCGATGAGCACGATGGGGACGACGATCGCCATCGACGAATCGAGGATCAGCATCAGGCCCGGGCTGAACATGGCGTTCAACATGCGCACGTCGTTCGTCGCCCGCGCCATGATGTCGCCGACGCGCTGGCTGTTGTGGAACGACTGGCTCTTGCCGAGCAGGCTGGCGTACAGCTCGTCGCGCGCATCGCGCTCGATGCGCTGCGCGATGAACTCGACCGAATAGTTGCGCGCCAGCCCGGTCAGCCCCTGCACCAGCGCGATCCCCAGCACCGTCAGCGCGATCGCCAGCAGCGCGCTCGTCTGCCAGCCGGGCGACGTGATCAGATCGAACGCGCGGCCGATCTGGAACTGCACCTGGCTGAAGACATAGTTGTTGAGGATCGCGGCCGCCAGCGCGGCAAGCGGAAAGAAGGGATAGCGCGCCAGGTGCGACAGGATCCAGCGCACCGGGCCCTTCCGGTTGTAACGGTGCTCGTTATCGAGCCTGAACTCTCGCTTGGACATGCGGGGGATTATATCATATCGGTGGTATAATCGCGTCATGCGCGTATCCGTCATCTGCACCGTCCTCAACGAGGGCGAATCCATCCGCCGGCTGCTCGACTCGCTGGCCGGCCAGACGCGGCCGGCCGACGAGATCGTCGTCGTGGACGGCGGCTCGCGCGACCGGACCGTCGCCATCCTCGAGGAGTACACGGCCCGGCTGCCGCTGCGCGTGCTGAGCGCGGCGGGCGCAAACATCTCCGCGGGGCGGAACATTGCTATCCGCGCCGCGACGGGCGATGTCATCGCCAGCGTCGACGCGGGCGTGCGCATCGAGCCCGACTGGCTGGCGCATCTCGTCGCGCCGTTCGACCCGGCCGGCCCCGCGCGCCAGGCGGTCGCCGGCTTCTTCCTGCCCGACGTCACGACGCCGTTCGAGATGGCGATGGGCGCGACCGTGCTGCCCACGCTCGACGAGATCGACCCCGCGACGTTCCTCCCCTCCAGCCGGTCGGTGGCGTTCACCAAGGCCGCGTGGGAGGCCGCGGGCGGCTACCCGGAATGGCTCGACTACTGCGCCGCCGCGCTGGTCCACTTCCGGCCGCGCGGGTCGCTGCGCGCCTTCTTCAAGCAGTACTACCGCTATGCGCGAGGCGACGGCAAGGCCGACCTCTGGCGCAAGCGCCACGCCATCCGCTACGGCGCCTATCTCGTGGGGCTGCCCGGCCTGCTCATGCTGGCAGTCCGCCACCACCCGCTGTGGCTGCTGGCGCTGCTCGGTGGGGCCGGCGCCTACTGCCGCACGCCGTATCGCCGGCTGGCCGCGTACCTGCCGCAGATGTCGCCCGGCCAGCGCCTCTACGCCGCTCTGCTCGTCCCGATCATCCGCGGGGTGGGCGATATCGCCAAGATGCTGGGGTATCCCGTGGGCTGGCTCTGGCGGATCAAGAACTGGTCGCGGCGCGAGATCCACTGGCGCTGAGTGCAGGAGACCGCGATGCCCATCGTCATCAGCCTCTACGACTTCTTTGCGTTCACCATCCCGGGCTTTCTTTACCTGGCCCTGCTGGTCTACTTCTTCAACATCGGCGGGATCGTGCGCGTCGACGAGCAGACGCTGAAGAGCCTGTCGCTGGCCCATGTCGTGCTGCTCGCCATCCCGGCCTACATCCTGGGCGCGGTCTTCACGCCGACCGCGAGGATATGGCACCGACTTTTCAGCCGCAACCCCGATATAGCCGGCGCGGTGCTCAAGCGCTTCCGGGCCACCCATCCCTCGGTGATGGTGAACTTCGAGGCCCAGGAGGCGTTTCTGCTGCTGGCCTTCATCCAGCGCCGCAACAAAGAGGTGGCGACGAACATCGAGCGGCTGAACGCCATCCACATCATGTTGAGGAACATCAGCTTTGCGTTCTTGCTGCTGACCGTGGCCCAACTGGTGGAGTTCCTGCGCATCGGGTGGTCGGTCTGGGGCGTCTTTCCGCCGCTCGTCCTGTTCCTGCTGTCGCTGTTTGCGGGCAAGGCCGGCGTGCGCTTTGCCGAGCTGTTCTTTCTCGCCATCTACGAGGCCATCGCGGCGGATCGTCTTCAGGTGGAGGAGCTCGTCGGCTACAAGCCGCGCGAATGCCAGGCATCCTGAGCGGGTGGACGGCTCAGCGCACTCCGCTGGAGCGCTGGGGCCGGTCTCTGACCGTGCCCCCCGGCGAGAGGTTCGTAGTGGGCGCTTCAGCGCCTTGCCGGGCGCGGGGCGCTCAAGCGCCTACTACAAACAGAAGCAGCCGCGCGAATGCCAGGCATCCTGAGCGGGTGGACGGCTCAACGTTGCCGATGGCGCAAGGCCAGCCGAAGGATGCCTCCGCTCAGGATGCCCCCGCTCGCATCCGCATCTGGCATGGCCGGCCCCGTAAACCGCGGCCACCCCCGCCCGCACGCCCCGCAGCTTCTGACGCAAAATCTTGGCGTTTTGCACGGAACGTTTTAGAATCAGCGTAGCACCCCCGGGAGGCATCGTTCCATGGAATTGCTCAAAGACCGAATCCGTCGCGAGGCTGTCAACCTGGGCCACGGCATCCTCAAGGTGGACAGCTTCATCAACCACCAGGTCGACCCGGCGCTCATGCTGGCCGTCGGCGGCGCGCTGGCCGCCCGCTTCGCCCATCTCGGCGCCAACAAGATCGTGACCGCGGAGATCAGCGGCATCGCGCCCGCGCTGACCACCGGCCTCGCGCTCGGCATCCCGGTCGTCTATGCGCGCAAGACCAAGCCCGTCACCATGCACCCCAACGCCATGACCGCGTCGGCGCCCTCGCACACCAAGGGCGTGCTGACCGAGCTGATGATCTCGCCGGAATTCCTGGGCCCGCGCGACCACGTCCTGATCATCGACGACTTTCTCGCGCGCGGGGAGACCATCCGCGCGCTCGTCCATCTGGTGCAACGCTCCGGCGCGACGATCGTCGCCATCGGCGCGGTCATCGAGAAGCGCTTCGAGGGCGGCCGCGACGCGCTCGCCGACCTGGATGTGCCCATCGAGACGCTGGCCGTCATCACCAGCATGCACAACGGCCGCATCACGCTGGAGGATTAGCCCGCTATTGTAGACCGGCTTCCGGCGGAAGCCCGGCCCGAAGGGAAGCTTTCTGGGGGTACCACATGCCTCACGACACCATCGCCATCCTCGATTACGGCTCGCAGACCGCCCAGCTCATCGCGCGCCGCGTGCGCGAGCTGCATGTCTACTGCGAGCTGATCCCCTGGGATCGCGCGGCCGCGCGTTGCGCCGAGCTCCAGCCGAAGGGCTACATCCTGTCGGGCGGGCCGAACAGCGTCTACGACGCGGCCGCGCCGGGCCTGCCGGACTGCGTGCTGGCCGCCGGCGTGCCCGTGCTCGGCATCTGCTACGGCATGCAGCTCCTGGCCCACAACCTGGGCGGCCGGGTGGACCCCATCGCGCGCCGCGAGTACGGCCATGCCACGCTGACTGTGGTGGCCGAGGACGCGCCCCTCTTTCACGGGCTGCCCGGCGAGCTGGCCGTCTGGATGAGCCACGGCGACCATGTCGTGGATCTGCCGCCGACGTTTGCGCCGCTGGCCGTGACGGCCTCCGCCGTCGCCGCGATGGGCGATATCGGCCGGGGCCTCTACGGCGTCCAGTTTCACCCGGAGGTGCAGCACACGCCCCAGGGCAAGGAGCTGCTTGATAACTTCGTGCTGAACATCTGCGGCTGCCGGCCCGACTGGACGCCCGCCAACTTCATCCAGGAGGCGGTCGCGGCCATCCAGCAGGAGGTGGCCGGGGGCCACGTCATCTGCGGCCTGAGCGGCGGGGTGGATTCCGCGGTCGTCGCCACGCTGGTGCACCGCGCGGTGGGCGACCAACTGACGTGCGTCTTCGTGGATCACGGGCTGCTGCGCCAGGGCGAGGCTGCCCAGGTCATCGAGACGTTCCAGCGCCACCAGGGGATACGGCTGCTAGCGATCGACGCGGCCGAGGAGTTCCTGTCGGATCTCGCCGGCGTGACCGACCCGGAGCTCAAGCGCAAGCGCATCGGCGCGCGCTTCGTGCGCACGTTCGAGGCGGCCGAGGCGCAGGCGCTGGCGGCCAGCGCCGACCGGGCCGCGGAGGCGCTCTTCCTCGCCCAGGGCACGCTCTACCCCGACATCATCGAGTCGGCCAGCCGCACCGAGCAAGGCGCCGCGCGCACCATCAAGACGCACCACAACGTCGGCGGGCTGCCCCAGGACATGCATTTCCGCCTCATCGAGCCGCTGCGCAACCTGTTCAAGGACGAGGTGCGGCTGGTCGGCCAGGCGCTCGGCCTGCCCGAGGAGATCGTCTGGCGTCACCCCTTCCCCGGCCCCGGGCTCGCGGTGCGCATCGTCGGCGAGGTGACCTGGGAGCGGCTGGAGACGCTGCGCGCGGCCGACGCGATCTATCTCGACGAGCTGCGCGCCGCGGGGCTTTACCGCGCGGTCTCGCAGGCCTTTGCCGTGCTGCTGCCGGTGCGCTCGGTCGGCGTCATGGGCGACGGCCGCACCTACGCCGACACCATCGCATTGCGCGCGGTGACGACGGACGACTTCATGACCGCGGACTGGGCCCGGCTGCCCTATGAGCTGCTCGCCCGCGTCAGCAATCGGATCGTCAACGAGGTCTCCGGCGTCAACCGGGTCGTCTACGACGTGAGCTCCAAGCCGCCTGCGACGATCGAGTGGGAGTGAGCGGCGGCCGCCGGCCATGCGCAAGCTCCTCCTCGTCCTGGGCTGCACCAGAAACGGACTGGACGAGCCGGTCGCGGCCTGGTACGGGGACACGCGCGTGCTCCTGCGGCCGGTCCGCGTCGGCTTCCGCGTGGACGTGGCCGACATGCTGGCCGAGGCCGAGGCCTACGACACCGCGGGCTGGCTGCTGCGTTATCTGGTCGAGCTCTCGCTGGAGCGCCCCATCCACACCGCCGATGTCGCGCTGCGCTACACGTTCGACGCGGCCGCGCTGGACGCCTGGCTCGACGAGGTGGCCGCGGAGCACGACCGCCCGCCGGGTCGGCCGGAGCCGCTGCTCGAAACCCTCACGCTTGCCCCCGGCCGGCCCGGCACGGTCATGGATCGCGCCGCAGCGCGCGACCTCATCATCGCCGCGCTGGCCAACCCGGCGGATCGGACGGTGCGCCTGCCCGTCGCGGAGTCGCCCGCGCTGCCGATGAACGTCGCGGCGCTGGGCGGGCTGCTCGAAGAGATCCTGGACGAGTTCCCCGGCATCGGCAGCGTCTACCTCCACTTCCTGCCCACGGGCGAGGAGATCGCCATCAACGCGGACGTCGCCTACGCGGGCACCAGCACGCTCAAGATCCCCATCCTGACGCAGCTCTACCGCAAGCTCGATGCGCCGCCGGACATCGAGACGCGCAAGATCATCAGCGAGACGATGATGCACAGCGGCAACTTCACCGCCAACCTGATGCTCGGCATCATCGGCGACGGCGACTGGAACGCGGGCGTGAGCGTGATGAACCGGTCTTTCAAGGCGCTGGGGATGAAGAACACGTTCATGGCGACGCCCTACGACCGGCAACTGCCCGTCGCGCCGCACATCGTCACCGAGGCGAACAGCCGCACCGACATCAACACGCAGCCCGACCCCTACATGCAGACGACTCCGCGCGACATCGGCTCCGCGCTACAGATGCTCGTCGCGTGCAGCGAGGGCGGCGGCACGCTGATCGCCGCGTACGGCGACCAGATCACGCAGGCCGAGTGCCAGCAGGCGCTCGACTTCATATCGCTGAACGAGATGACGGAGCTGCTGGTGGGCGGGCTGCCGCCGGGGACGAAGGCAGTGCACAAGCACGGCTACGTGCCCGACACGCACGGGGATGTCGCGGCCATCTGGAGCCCTGCCGGGCCTTATGTCCTGGCCGTGTTCCTGTATCGGCCCATCTGGCTGGAGTGGGACTACTCGAACCCGACGATGCAGACGCTGGCGCGCGCGACATGGAACTTCTTCAGCACCCAGTATGAGGGCCTCGACGCGGCGCGGCCGTCCGCGCAGGCGGGAGACGCGAACGCGGCGGCCGGCCTGCCGGCCCGGATCGACGGACCGGCAGGCCCTGTCCCCCCGTCGGATACGACGGAACTATTCGGCCTTCGGCTCGACGAGATCCTTGGCCGCATCCGCGACGGCCTCGGCGGCCTTCTCGACGGCCTCAGCAGCCTGTTCGCCGGCCGCCTCGACCGTCTCGACCGCTGAGGGCGCGGCGGGCGCGGCCTCCAGCTTCTCGACCAGCCGGCCCAGCTCGCGGTTCAGCGCCTCCAGGCCGTTGAGGATCCCCTTGCGGATATCCTCGACCACGTCCGCCTCGCGCGCCTCCGCGGCCACCTTCTCGGCCCTGGCCCGCAGCTCCTTGACCTCGTCGCGCTGCGCGGCCTCGCTCAACACCGCGTTCAGCTCCTGGCTGAGCTTCTCGACCCCGCGCGTCAGCTCGGCCTGGAGCTTGCGGCGCTCCTCGCTGCTCCACGCGGCCTTGGCCGCGTTCGCCACCTGCTGGCCCAGCTTGCCCAGTTCGTCGGCAATGCTGCGCTCGACCTTCGGTTCCTCAGACATATTGTCCTCCTTTGATCCGTCAAATTGAACCTGCCGGGCGCGGCCGCGCCGGCAGTCCACCTGCACTGCTGCACTACTATACGCAGATCGCCCCGGCAAAGTTGCGCCCATCTTGGTTAGCCCTCACCCCGGTCTCCCCCTTCCCCCGTCGGGACGGGGGAAGGGGTCAGGGGATGGGGGCCAACCGG
>MWBF01000039.1 GCA_002068935.1 Chloroflexi bacterium ADurb.Bin325 | reverse complement strand
GACCCCTTCCCCCGTCTCGACGGGGGAAGGGGAGAAAGCCGCTCCCTCCCCTGCGCAGCGAGGGAGGACCGGGGTGGGGCGGCTTACTGCTCTGGCCGGTCTCCGACCGAGCCAGAGGGGCACGGTCAGAGACCGGCCCCAACATCCCCTCCGCTGCGCAGCGGGGGAGGACCGGGGTGGGGGCCAAACTCAGCCCCCATCCCCCGACCCCTTCCCCCGTCTCGACGGGGGAAGGGGAGAAAGCCGCTCCCTCCCCTGCGCAGCGGGGGCCCGGGGTGGGGGCCAAACTCAGCCCCCATCCCCCAACCCCTTCCCCCGTCGAGACAGGGGCAGGGGAGACGCTGGTGCGGGCCAATTTGCCCCGCCGCCCCGCACGATTTACAATGGGCCGACGTCTGGCGCGTACGCCGGACGCAGAGGCTTCAGGTTCAGGAGTTGAGATGTCAGACGAGAAACGGTTCGGGATCGAGCAGTTTGGCGAGGGAATCGAGCGCATCCTGGTGGTCGCCGCGCACCCGGATGATCTGGAGACGGCCGCGGGCGGCATCATCAGCCTGTTCATCGATCGCGGCGCGCGGGTCGCCCTGCTGCTGGGCACGGACGGCGACATCGGCACGCACGATCTCACATATACGCGCGCCACGCTCGCCGAGACGCGGCGGCGCGAGACCCTCGACGCGGCGCGCGTCCTCGGCCTGGAGGATGTCTTCTTCCTCGGCCTGCCGGACGGCGAGCTGGTGGCGGATCTGGCCCTGCGCGCGGCCATCGCCAACATCTACCGCCGCTGGCAGCCGGACACCGTGTTCACCTTCGACCCTTACTGGTCCGGCCAGGCGCACCCCGACCACACCGCGGCCGGCCGCGCGGCGGTCGAGGCCTATATGCCGTCCAAGATGGAGCTGTACCACCCGGAGCAACTGGTCGACGGCGTCAAGGTGGCCGATGTCAAGCGCTTCTTCTTCTTCGGCGGCAGCAACCGCGAGGGCGAGATCACGGTCGATATCGCGCCCGCCTGGCAGAAGAAGCTCGCGGCCACGCGCTGCCACGTCAGCCAGTTCGGCCAGAAGGAGGAGGCGTTGAAGTGGCTGGAGGAGTGGAACCGCGAGACGGGCAAGTGCTGCGGGCTGGAGTTCGCCGAGTCATTCTACGCCATGCACGTGTGGTAGAGGTTTTTAGTAGGTGTCTATCCGAAAACTCGTTCTAGCTTGCCTCACCCCCCATCCCCCTCTCCTGGCGCTGGGCGAGCCTGCGGCTCGCACGCCAGGAGAGGGGGAGCCGAGGGGGTGAGGTCGGGCGGTCAACAATCCTCGGATAGGTTCCAAGCGCCATATGGTGAGCCATGACCCTGGAAGATGATTTCACATTGACGACCGAGGCGCGGGCGCTGTGGATCTCGCGCTTCGACTGGGGCAGCCCGCCGCTACGCGCCGCGCGGCTGGACTACCTGCTGGATCGGGCCGCGGATGCGGGGTTCAACATCATCTTCTTCCAGGTGCGCGCAATGGGCGACGCCTACTATGCGTCCGGCCTCGAACCGTGGGCCTACCGGCTGACCGGCTCGACCGCCGCGTCCCTGGGCCGCGACCCCGCCTGGGACCCGCTGGCCCACGCCATCCAGGCCGCGCACAGCCGCGGGCTGGAGCTTCATGCTTATGTCAATGTTTACTCCCTCTGGGAGTGCGACCGCGGCCAGCCGCCCCACACCTCGCCCGAACACCCCTTCTGGGCGCTGGGCGCGGACGGAAGCTGGCGCGTGCATGCGAAGCGGACGGACGGGCCGCTGCCCATGTCCGAGTCGACCGGCGGCGAAGCGCCGTGCCACGAATATGTCTGGGCCAGCCCCGGCGTCGAGCGCGTCAACGCGCACAACCTGGCGGTCATCGAGGATATCGTGACCCGCTATCCGGTCGACGGCGTCCACCTCGACCGCGTGCGCTATCCGGGCCGCCAGTACTCATACGACCCGGAATCGCTCGTGCGCTGGCAGGCGCGCAACCCGGCCGTCACGCGCGAGGACTGGCAGCGCGACCAGATCACCGCTTGGGTGGCGCAGGTGCGCAGCAGGATGCGCGCGATCCGGCCCGCGGCCCGGCTGAGCGCCGCGGTCTGGTTCGTCTACCAGAAGACCCCCGCGATGAACTTCGCCGTCGCCCAGGGCTATCACGATTACTTCCAGGACTCGCACCGCTGGCTGGCCGAGGGCGCGCTCGATGCGCTGATCCCGATGATCTACGGTCCCGCGCTCGACGGCGACATCAACAAATGGCGCGTGACCGCGGACAGCCACACGAGGCTGGCGCAGCAGGGTCAGGTCTGGCTGGGGGTCGGCGGCGGCATCGCGCCGTTCGCGGGCATCGCGGAGCGCATCGACTACGCGCGTCGCGCCGGCGTACAGGGGGTGGCGGTCTTCTCCGCCAGCGCGCTGGAGGAGCACGGGTACTGGGGGTCGCTCAAGGCCGGGCCCTTCCGCCAGCTCGCCATCACGCCGTGGGATTAGGGGCCGGCCCGGCTGCCCCGGCCTCGCTCCCTGTCTGCGAGCCCGCCTCTAATGATGCTGTTCGGCCGCGGGGTCTTCTTGCAGCAGCTCGACGGCGTGGGGCAGCACCGGCAGGATCACCGACAGGTTCTCGACCGCGGCCTTCGGGCTGCCCGGCAGGTTGACGATCAGCGTGCGGCTCCGGATGCCCGCGACGCCCCGGCTCAGCATGGCGTGGGGCGTCACGCGCAGGCTCTCCCCGCGCATCGCCTCCGCCAGCCCCGGCGTCAGCCGCTCGACGACGTCCAGCGTCGCCTCCGGCGTCACATCGCGGGGCGCGACGCCCGTTCCGCCGGTCGTCAGGATCAGCTCCAGGCGCAGCACGTCGGCCCAATGCGCCAGGATCGCCGCGATCTGCGCGCGGTCGTCCGGCACGCTGGCGGTCTGCGCGATGGTCGCGCCGGCCAGCCGCTCGCTCACTGCGCGCGCCAAAGCCGGCCCGCTCAGGTCCTCACGTTCCCCGCGGGCGCTGCGGTCGCTGACGGTCAGGATGCCGATGCGCACGGTAGCACAAAGAAGGTGGAAGAAGACAGAAGGAAGAAAGCAGAGGGATTCTCGTGCGGAATCCCCCCTTCTGCCTTCTTCCTTCTGCAATCTCGAATCGTTAGCGCTTCGTGTACTGCGGGGCCTTGCGGGCGCGCTTGAGGCCGAACTTCTTGCGCTCCTTTGCGCGCGCATCGCGGGCAAGGAAGCCGTTCTTCTTCAGCACGGAGCGCAGGTTTTCATCCGCGACGCACAGGGCGCGCGCGATGCCCAGCGCAGCCGCGTTGGCCTGGCCCGTAAGCCCGCCGCCCACCACGTGGATGCTGATGTTGTAGCTGTCCACGGTGTCCGTCATCAGCAACGGGCGGGTGATCGCCAACACGTCGGTCTCGCGCGGGAAGTACTCGGACATCTGCCGCTCGTTGACCATGATGGCGCCGGCGCCGGGATAGAGCCGCACGCGCGCGGTGCTGGTCTTGCGCCGGCCAACTGCCTCATAATACCTGGCTGACATATACTCTCTCCTTACGCAAGCGGGAATGGCTTCGGCTGCTGCGCCTGGTGCGGGTGTTCCGGCCCGGCGTAGACCTTGAGCTTCTTGATCAGTTGGCGGCGCTGGCGGTTGCGATGGAGCATGCCCAGCACCGCGGCCTGAATGACCCGCTCCGGATGCTTCCTGAGTTGGTCGCGCAGGCTGATCGGGCTCAGCCCGCCCGGATAGCCGGAATAGCGATAATACATCTTATCGTCCAGCTTGTCGCCCGTCACGCTGATCCTGTCAGCGTTGACCACGATCACGAAGTCGCCGCAGTCCATGCCCGGCGTATAGATCGGCTTATGCTTGCCCTTCAAGACAGACGCAATTTGGGTCGCCAGACGGCCCAGGTTCTGGCCCGCGGCATCCACCACGAACCACTCGCGGCTCTCTTCGGCGTCCCTGGCTGTCGCGTAATAAGTCCTCATGTGTTACTCCTGTCAGCGACGGGCGACGGGCGTGAGTCCCTCGGTCGCCCCTCCGTCATATAGCATTCATCTCAGCGGTCGTCCGTCGCCGGTCGTCCGTCAGCGTAATGCACCCCGACCAGACACAGCCCGCAGGCCGGCGCAGGGGGCGCGGCGAGCGCCCGCTGGCGCGCCGCCAACACCTCGGCCAGCCGTTCGACCGGCCAGCGGCCCCGGCCCACATACAGCAGCGACCCGACCAGCGCCCGCACCATCCCGCGCAGGAAAGCGTTGCCGCTCACCTCGAAGATGAGCCGGCGGCCCTCCTGCCGCCAGACGGCCCGGAAGATGCGCCGGACGGTCGTGCCCTCCGGCTGCAGCGGGCCGATGCGCTGCATCGGGCCATTGCGTTGCATTGGGCCGATGCGCTGCATCGGGCCATTGCGTTGCATTGGGCCGATGCGCTGCATTGGGCCGATGCGCTGCATCGGTTGGCCGAAGCTGGCGAAGTCGTGCTCGCCGACCAGCGCCGCGGCGGCCGCCTGCATCCGCTCCAGATCCAGCGCCGCGGTCACCAGGTGGGCGTAGCGCCGCTCCAGGGGCGAACGCAGCGGCTGATTCAGCACCGTGTACGCATAATCGCGGCGCACCGCGCTGAACCGGGCGTGCCACTGCTCCGCGGCCGGGGCCAGCTCCAGGATGGCCACGTCCGGCGGGAGGACGGCGTTGAGCGCCCGCTGCAGATCCGGCAGGGGATGTCGCCACGCGGCCCGAAACCCCACCACCTGGCCGGTCGCATGGACGCCGGCGTCGGTGCGGCCGGAGCCGACGACGCGCGCCCCCGGCCCGGCGGGGCTGCCCGTCACCGCGTGCAGCGCGGCCTCAAGGACCCCCTGCACCGTGCGCCCGGCGGCCTGCCACTGGAAGCCGAGGAAGTCGGTCCCATCGTAGGCGACGGTGGCGCGCATGGGCCGACGCTCCTGCCCCTCGCCCGCTGCCTGCATCTGTGTCTCTGCCTGTGAAAGTGCCCGTTCGACGGCCCGCCCTCCCGCGGAGGCCGGGCCCTTCTTGCGCTATTTCCGGCCCCGGGCCGCCTTTGCATCCTTGGCCGACGCTTCCGTGCTGGCGCCCTTCTCGACCAGTTCGAGGATCACGATCTGCGCGCCGTCGCCGACCCGCGAGCCGACCTTGACCATGCGGGTGTAGCCGCCCGGCCGCTCGGCAAAGCGCGGGGCAATCTCGTTGAACAGGCGCTTCGTGACCTCGGGGTCGGTGAGCACTTTGGCCGCCAGACGATGAGCATGGACCGAGTTGCCGCCCTCGGCCAACCCGTTCTTTGCGATGGTGATCAGATGCTCGGCATCGCCGCGCATGAAGCGGGCCTTCGCCTCGGTCGTGCTGATGCGCTCGTGCCGGAACAGCTCGGTGATGAGGCCGCGGCGCAATGCGCTGCGCTGACTCGTGTTGCGGCCCAGTTTTCGTCCTGCAACCCTATGTTTCATCGAATAACTCCCACAGTTTGGCTTAGAATCTATCCGGAAATTGCTCTGGCCGGTCTCCGACCGAGCCAGGGGCACGGTCAGAGACCGGCCCCAGCGGGTTTTCGGATAGGCTCTTACAGCTCTTCGTCTAGCTCGCCCTCGCCGTCGACTTCGCCCACCCCGGTGGGCTCGTATGCGATGGCGGACAGGTAGCCCTTAAGGTCAAGACGCTGGACCAACTCACTCAGAGACTTGCGGCCGAAGTTGCGAATGGCAAGGATCTCGTCCTCGCCCTTCTCCAGCTTCTCCAATACCTCGCCGACCTTGGTGATGCCGGCGCGCTTCAGGCAGTTATAGGCCCGCACCGAGAGCTCCAGATCCTCGATGGGCACATCGAAGATCCGGCTCGGCACCGCATGGCCCTCGCCGGCGGCATGTTCGACCGGCAGCACATCCGCGCCCGCGATCAGCGTGAGATGGCTCACCAGCAGGCGGGCGGACTCCTGCAACGCCGCCTCCGGCGTCATGGTGCCGTCGGTCCAGATTTCCAGCGCCAGCCGATCATAGTTGGTCTGCTGGCCGATGCGCGCCCGCGAGACGGTGTAGTTCACCTTGCGGACCGGCGTATAGATGGCGTCCACCGGGATCTCGCCCAGCGGCAGCTTCCCGCGCTCCTCGGCCGGCGAATAGCCCCGGCCGCGGTTGACGGTCAGCTCCAGATCCAGATCCACCTCGGGCGCGTCCGCGGTCAGCAGGAGCAGCTCCGGGTTGATGATCTCGACCTCGGGCGGGCCGATCAGGTCGCCCGCCGTGACCGGGCCTTCGCTGCGCACGTCCACGTGCAGGCGCACCGGCTCCTCGGTTTCAGATTTCAAGCGCAACTGTTTGATGTTCAGGAGCAATGCGGTCGTGTCCTCCCGAACATTCGGAATGGGCGAGAATTCGTGATGCACGCCGCTGAGACGCACCGAGGTCACCGCGGCGCCGGGCAGGGACGAGAGCAGCACGCGGCGCAGGGCGTTGCCCAGCGTGATGCCGTAGCCGCTCTCCATCGGCCCGATCACGAACCGCCCATAGTTGCGCGCACTGGTCTCGCGCTCAATCTTGGGCAGCACAAAATTAAGCAAAGTTGCACCCTCCTGGCCGTGACGGGTTGCAGGTTCACAGGTTGCAAGTCGCAGGTTGGCACTCCCGGCTCGAACCTTCAACCTTCAACTTTCTGACCTTCAACCGTTCTAGCGGCTGTAGTACTCGACGATCAACTGCTCGTTCATCGGCAGGTCTACCGACTGGCGGTCCGGCTGGTTGAGCACGCGGCCGCTCATGCGCGTCTCATCGAACTCCAACCACTCCGGCATCGTGCGCTGCCCCATCCGATCAGCAAGGGCCTTGAAATAGCCATTGCTCCGGCTGGCGGGGCGCACCTCGATCACATCACCGATTCCGACGAGATAGGAAGGCACATTATGGTTATGCCCATTGACCAGGAAGTGGCCGTGGCGCACTAGCTGGCGCGCCTGCGGCCGCGAATCGGCCAGGCCCATGCGATAGATGACATTGTCCAGGCGCCGTTCGAGCAGGATCAGGAGCGTGACGCCCGTCTGGCCCTTCACGCGCAACGCGCTGCGGAAATAACGCCGGAACTGGCGCTCCTGCACCCCGTAGATGCGGCGAGCCTTCTGCTTCTCGCGCAACTGCAGGGCGTAATCGGATTCCTTATGCCTGAACGAACCCTTCTTGCCGTGCATCCCCGGCGCATAGTTGCGCTTCTCGATGGCGCACTTCGGCGAATAACAGCGATCGCCCTTCAAGTACAGCTTCATACCCTCGCGGCGGCAGAGCTTGCACACCGGATCTGTATTACGTGCCAACTTTTCCTCCACTAAAAATGACTATCTGGAGTCCCGTCTCAGCGGGGTCGAGAGGTTTACAGCGTGGCGACTTTCATCCCTCTCCCCAAAGACGATTTCAGATTGAAGATGGCCGATGTCAGAAGGCCGAAGTCGAAAGCGGCTTGCGCATCTTTTCTTCTTCCCTCTTTCATCTTCCAGCGTGCTACACGCGCCGCTTCTTCGGCGGCCGGCAGCCGTTGTGCGGGATGGGCGTGATGTCCGTGATGGAGCGCACGCGCAGCCCGGTGGCCTGCAACGAACGGATCGCCGACTCGCGGCCGGGGCCAGGCCCCTTCAGAAAGACATCCGCCTCGCGCATGCCCATGTCCATCGCCTGCTTGGCGGCCTGCGCCGCGGCCATCTGCGCGGCGTAGGGCGTGCTCTTGCGCGAGCCCTTGAACCCCGCCGCGCCGGTGCTCGTCCAGGTCAACGTGTTGCCCTGCGGATCCGTCACCGTGACGATCGTGTTGTTGAACGTCGACTGGATGTGCACCTGGCCCTGCGGCACCTGCTTCTTCTCGCGCCGCGGGCCGGTCCGCCGCGTGCGCCGCCCCCCGGCGGGGCTGGTTGCTGTCGGTCTAGGCATTCTGTAGCTCCAACTCCCTGTTACTTGCGGGCGCGCTTCTTGCCCGGCACCGTCTTGCGGGCGCCGCGCTTGGTGCGCGCGTTCGTCCGGGTGCGCTGGCCGTGCGCCGGCAGATTGCGGCGATGCCGCAGGCCGCGGTAGCTGCCGATCTCCTGCAGGCGCTTGATGTTCATGTTGACCTCGCGCCGCAGGTCGCCTTCCACCTTGTAGTTCCGCTCGATGACATCGCGCAGCCGCGCGATCTGGGCCTCGTCCAGATCCTTGATCCGCAGATCCGGGCTGATGCCCGTCATCTGCAAGATCTCCTTGCTCGACGTCGGCCCGATGCCGAAGATATAAGTCAGGCCGATCTCGGCCCGCTTATCCCGCGGCAGGTCTACACCAGCAATACGAGCCATTCGCTCCTCCCAAAAACCTGATTAGCCCTGGCGCTGCTTGTGCTTCGGGTTCGTGCAGATGACCCGCACGACGCCGTTGCGCCGCACAATCTTGCACTTCGCGCAGATGCGCTTGACAGAAGGTCGAACTTTCATGTGCTTGCTCCTCCACCGAGCATCACCCGGCCCAGGCGCGGGGGACGCCGGTCATAAAACCGTCAGAACTTCCGGTTCACCTTCGGTGACGGCGATCGTATGCTCGAAATGCGCCGAGCGTCGGCCGTCCTCCGTCACCACCACCCAGCCGTCGGACAGCACACGGGTGCGCCAGCCGCCGGCGTTGACCATCGGTTCGAGCGCGATCGTCAGCCCCGGCCGCAGCCGCGGCCCGCGGCCCGCGCCGGGCCGCACGAAGTTGAGCACCTGCGGCTCCTCGTGCATCCGCCGCCCCACCCCGTGGCCCGTATATTCGCGCACCACCGAGAAGCCGTGCTGCGTCACATGGTTCTCGACGGCCCGCGAGATATCGACCAGGAAATGGCCGGGCCGCGCCTGCGCGATCCCCGCCCACAGGCTGCCCTCGGTCGCGGCCAGCAGCCGCTGGCTCTCCTCGTCGATCTGCCCGACGGGATAGGTCCAGGCCGAATCGCCCACCCAGCCCTGGTAGATCGCGCCCACGTCGATGCTGATGATGTCGCCCGGCTCCAGCCAGCGCCGCGGGCTGGGAATGCCGTGCACCAGCTCCTCGTTGATGGAGGCGCAGATGGTGGCCGGGAAATCGTTCCGCCCCGTGTAGGGATAGCCCAGGAACGCGGGGATGGCGTCGTGCGCCCGGATGATCGCCTCGGCCCGCGCATCCAGCTCCGCCGTCGTCACCCCGGGCCGGATCATCTCGCGCAGCGCATCGTGCACCCGCGCCACGATCCGTCCCGCCTCGCGCATCAGCGCAATCTCCGCGCGCGTCTTGAGGACGATCACCTAACGCACCCGGCCGCCGGCCGCCGCCGTCGCCACCGCGGCCTGCAAGTCGGCCTGCACCGCCTCGATGGGCCGCTCGCCGCTGAGCGGAACCAGCAGCCGATGGGCGTAGTAATAGCCGATCAGCGGCGCCGTCTGCTTGTAGTACACGAACAGCCGGTTGCGCACCGTCTCGGGGTCGTCGTCCGCGCGGCGATACAGCTCGCCGCCGCACTTGTCGCACCTGCCCTCGACCCGCGGCGGCGAGGAATCGATATTGTACATGGCCTGGCACTCACGGCAAATCCGCCGGCCGGCCAGCCGCTCGATCACGGCCTCGTCGGCCACCTCGAGCAGCGGCGCGACGCCGATGCAGCGGCCCTGGCGCGCCAGCGCCTGGTCGAGCGCATCCGCCTGCGCCAGGGTGCGCGGGAAGCCATCCAGGATGGCCCCGTCGGCGCAATCGGGCCGGCCCAGCCGCTCCATGACCATATCGATCGTGATGTCGTCGGGGACCAACCCTCCCGCGTCCATATACTGCTTGGCCAACAGGCCCAGGGGCGTCTGATTCTTCAGGTTCTCCCGGAAGATGTCGCCGGAAGAGACCTGCGGCAGGTTCAGCGCCTCGGACAGCAGGCGAGCCTGGGTGCCCTTGCCCGCGCCCGGCGCGCCCAACATGACGATATACAAGGGTTGTCCGCCGTTCATCGTCCGCGATCCTTTACTTCCGGATGAAGCCCTCGTAGTGCCGCATCAAGAGCTGGGCCTCGAGCTGCTTCATGGTGTCGAGCACGACGCCCACCACGATCAGCAGGCCGGTGCTGGAGACCAGCAGCGTGGTGGAGGCCGACCGCGCGCCCGCGTCGGCGATGCCGAAGACCAGATGGACCAGCCACGGCAGGATCGCCACGAAGCCCAGGAACAGCGCGCCGACCAGCGTGATGCGCGAGAGCACCCGGTTCAGATAGCGTTCCGTGTTGATGCCCGGCCGGATGCCCGGAATAAACCCGCCCTGGCGTTGCAGCGTCTCCGGCAGGTTCTGCTGGCGGAAGATCACGTCCGTGTAAAAGTACGTGAACGCCACGACCAGGAGGAAATACATGATCCAGTACGGCGGGTTATCCCAATTAAAGAAATTGTAGATGCCCGTCGCGATGTTGCGCACGACCGCATTGGTCGAGTTCAGCAGATAGCTGGCAATCGTCCCCGGAAACACCAACATGCTGCTGGCGAAGATCAGCGGGATCATGCCCGCCGAGTTGACCCGCAGCGGCACGTGCGTGCTCTGGCCGCCGACCACCATGAGCCGGTTGCCGCGCATGGCCCGCACCCGCTTGCCATACTGCACCGGGATGCGGCGCTGGCCTTCCTGCACGACCACGATGATGGCGACCGTGAAGATCGTCACCAGGATGAAGGCGATCAACTGCAAGACGCCGCCCTGCACCAGGGTCGAACGCACGTTGGCCGGCAGGCTGGAAATGATGCCGCCGAAGATGATGATCGAGACGCCGTTGCCGATGCCCTGCTCGGTGATCAACTGGCCGAGCCACATCGCCAGCATCGTCCCCGCGGTCAGCGAGGCCAGGATGACGAGCGTCTGCAACGGATACGTGCGGAAGCCGAACTCGCTCAACACCGCGCCGCCCGCGGTCGCGCCGGGATTGGCCAACAGCGACGACTGGCCGAACCCCTGCAACAACGCCAGCGGGATGGTCAGGATGTTGGTATACTGGTTCAGCTTCGTGCGGCCCGCCTCGCCCTCTTTCTGCAGCTCCTGCAACTGCGGGACGATCGGCGCCAGCAACTGCACGATAATGGACGCGGTGATGTACGGGTACACCCCCATCGCCATGACCGAGAAGTTGCTCAGCGCGCCGCCCGACAGCAGGTTGAGCAGGCCCAGCAACTGGTTCTGCTGGAAGATGGCCGCCAGCGCCACACGGTTCACCCCGGGCACCGGAATGTGCGCCGCCAGGCGGTAGATGACCAGGATGCCCAGGGTTATCAACAGCTTGCGGCGCAGGTCGGGCAGCCGAAACGCATTGCGGACGGCTTCAATCATGATGCTCTCCCTTATGCACGAAGAACAGCGAACCGCTGACGGCGGACGAAACCGCCTAACCGTCGTTCGTCCATCGTCCGTCAGCCGTCAGGCTTCCTGCGCCAGCTCTTCGACGGAGCCGCCGGCCGCCAGGATCTTCTCCCGCGCGGAGGCCGAGAACTTGTGCGCCTTGACGGTCAGCGCCACGCCGAGGTCGCCCTCGCCGAGCACCTTGACCGGCCGCTGGGCCGACTTGATCAGCCCCATCGCCATCATCAGCTCGGGGGTCACTTCCGTGCCCGCCTCGAAGATGTCCAGCCGGGCCAGGTTGACCGGCGCATACTCCACCCGCCCGCGGTTCTTGAACCCGGCCAGGTGGGGCAGCCGGCGCACCAGCGGCAGCTGGCCGCCCTCGAAGTAGGGCCGCTTCGTCCCGCCGGAGCGTGACTTCTGGCCCTTCGTGCCCCGGCCGGCCGTCTTGCCGCGGCCCGCGGAGATGCCGCGGCCCACGCGCGTCCGATTCTTCCGCGCACCGGGCGCCGGTTGCAGATCATGCAGCTTCATGCATCCACCTCCTCCACGGTGACCAGGTGGCGCACCTTGTGGATCATGCCGCGCACGACAGGCGTGTCGTCGTGTTCCACGGTCTGGCCCAGCTTGCGCAGCCCCAACCGCCGCACCGTATCCTTCTGGTCCACCTTGACGCCGATCGAACTGCACGAATAGGTGATGCGCAGCTTCTTATTGCTCGCCATCTTTCCCTCCGCGCAGCCAATACGGGGTCAGCGCCTCGACAGGCCGATTGCGCCGCCGGGCCTCATCCTCCGGGTCCTTGAGCGAATCCAGGGCCTTGAAGGTGGCGGCCACGACGTTCAGCATGTTGGCGCTGCCCAGCGACTTGGTCAAGATATCGCGGATGCCCGCGGCCTCGAGGACCGCGCGCACCCCGCCGCCCGCGATGACGCCGGTGCCGGGCGACGCCGGCCGCAGCAACACGCGCGCCGCGCTGAAATCGCCCGTCACGATGTGCGGGATCGTCGTGCCGGTCGTCGGGATCCGGCGCATGCTGCTGCGCGCGCGCTCGGACGCCTTGCGGACGGCCTCGGGCACCTCGCGCGCCTTGCCGACGCCGAACCCGACCTGGCCATGATTATCGCCGACGACCACCACGGCCCGGAAGGCAAACCGGCGGCCGCCCTTAAGCACCTTGGATGTGCGCGCGACATGCACCACGCGCTCGTCGAACTGATCGCGCTCTTCCTCGCGCTCGCGCTCGCGCGGCCGGCGCTGCTGCCGATCCCGGCTCTGGCCCTGGCCCTGCCCCTGGCCCTGCCGATCACGGTTCTGTCCGCCCGGCCCACCCGTGCCTTGCCCTCTTCTCTCTTTGCCTGGCATCAGACCTCCAACTCGCTAGAACTCTAGCCCGCCCTCGCGAGCGCCATCGGCCAGCGCCTTGATGCGGCCGTGATAGGGATAACCGCCGCGATCGAAGACGACCTTCTTGAGGCCCTGGGCCAGGGCCCGCTGGGCCACCAACTGGCCCACCCGCGCGGCCTGTTGCGATTTGTTCAACCCGTCCAACTGCTCGCGCAGGTCCGGATCGATCGTGGACGCCGAGGCCAGCGTATGCCCGCGCTCGTCATCAATCACCTGCGCATAGATATGCTGCAGGCTGCGGAACACATTCAGACGGGGGCGCTCTGCCGTGCCCTGCACGGAGCGGCGAATCCGCTCATGGCGGCGCTGGCGAGCAACTTGACTCGATTTTTCGGCCATTGACCTTCTCCGAGCTATCTCTACTTCTTACCCTTGCCGCCAACCTTGCCGCTCTTGCCCGCCTTCTGGCGCACAACCTCGCCCTGATAGCGGATGCCCTTGCCCTTGTAAGGCTCCGGCGCGCGGAGTTCGCGGATCTGAGCGGCCATCTGGCCCACAACTTGCTTATCGATCCCGCTCACCGTGATGACACGGCCAGCCTTATCGACCTCGAAGGCGATGCCGGGCGGCGGCAGAAACTCGACCGGATGCGAGTAGCCGGCCATGATGACCAGGTTCTGGCCTATCATGCCCGCCCGATAGCCGACCCCTTCCACCTCTAGCACGCGGGTGAAGCCGTGGTTGACGCCCGTGACCATATTATCTACCAGGGCTCGCGCCAGTCCGTGCAACGCCTTGTGAGCCTTGGCATCGCTCGGCCGGCTCACCCGCACCTCGCCGCCGGCCACCTCGATGTTGATGTCCGCCGGCAACCGCTGCTGCAACTGGCCCTTCGGCCCCTTCACAGTCACCAGATTGGACTCGCCCACCGTGAGGCTCACGCCTTGCGGCAGCGAGACCGGTAGTTTACCAATACGCGACACTGTCTTGCCTCCTACCACACGTAGCGGCTATCTGTGGCCTACCACACATAGCACAGCACTTCGCCGCCCAGGCCCAGCCGACGCGCCTTCTGGTCGGACATGATGCCCTGCGGCGTGCTCAGAATGGCAATGCCCAGCCCGCTGAGGACCCACGGGATCTCCGAGCGTTTCACGTAGACGCGGCGCCCCGGCCGGCTCACCCGCTTCATCCCGGTGACGATCGACTTGCGGTCGCGGTCATACTTCAGCACCACGCGCAGCTGCGGCTGCGGCGTATCCTTCGTCACCTCGAAATCCTTGATGAAGCCCTCGTCCTTCAGGATGCGCGCCAGCGCCACCTTGACCTTCGAGCCCGGCACGACGACCTGTTTATGCCGCACCAGCATGCCGTTGCGAATGCGCGCCAGCATATCGGCGATCGGATCGTTAACCATGACTTACTCCTTCACACGGATCACCTGAGATTCGCGGCCCCGCTTTGCGCGGCCGGCCCGCCTATCGGCGCGGCCACGGCCCAATCCAGGATTCCGGCCCCTCGGCGGGGCATTCCCTCACGGGTCTGCTCGACCCTTGGCGGGCGAGCCTTTACCAGCTCGACTTGACGACCCCGGGCAGATTGCCCTTCAACGCCTGATCGCGGAAGCAAATGCGGCAGAGATCGAACCGGCGCATATAGCCTCGCGGCCGGCCACAGATGCTGCAACGGTTGCGCACGCGCACCGCATACTTGCGGCGCTCTTCGCGGATCGGCATACACGTCTTCGCCACTGATTCCTCCTACTTGCTGAACGGCATGCCCATCAGTTGCAGCAGCCGCCGGCCTTCCTCGTCCGTCTGCGCCGTCGTCACGATGGTGATGGCCATCCCGCGCACCTTGTCAATCTTGTCGTACTGGATCTCCGGGAACAGCAACTGCTCGCGCAGCCCCAGGCTGTAATTGCCGTGACCATCAAAAGAGTCCGGCGAAATCCCACGAAAGTCACGCAGGCGCGGCAGCGCGATGGTGACCAGGCGATCCAGGAAGCTCCACATACGCTCGCGGCGCAGCGTCACGGTCACACCGATCGTGTTGCCCTCGCGCAGCTTGAACGCGGCCACCGACTTCTTGGCCTTGGTGAAGACCGGCTTCTGGCCGGCGATGGTCTGCAAATCGTTGGCCGCGGCGTCCAACGCCTTGGCGTTCTGCAGCGCCTCGCCCATGCCGATGTTGAGCACGACCTTCGTGATCCGCGGCACCTGCATGATGTTCCGGTAGCCGAACTCTTTTTCCATCGCGGGCGCCACCTCGGCGCGGTACCGCTCCAGCATTCTCGGTATTGCCATCTAGCTTACTCCTGTCCGTGTACAGGGCGGCCCAGCTGCCCTGAGCGGAACGATGCCTGTCCGGCTGGCCGGGCGCAGGCGCGCCGGCCGCCGCTCTTATGCATCAATCGTCTCGCCGCACTGCTTGCACTGGCGAGCCCGCGTGCCGTCCGCAAACACCTGGTGGCCCACGCGCGTCGGCTTGCCACACTTGGGGCAGAGGAGCATGACGTTCGAAACATGGATCGGCGCCTCGCGCTCGATGATGCCGAACTGGGTGTTGACGTCGCCGGTGCGGCGCTGATGCTTCTTGATCAGATTGACGCCGGCCACCACCACGCGATCCGCCTCGACCCGGCGCTCGCCGGCCCGGCGGCCCTTGCCCCACTTGGCGCGGACCACACGCTGCACCTCGCCCTCGCTGCCGCGGTCGTCACCGGAAATCACTACGACCCTGTCGCCTTTTTTGATGTTCATGCTTCCCTCTACAGCACTTCCGGCGCGAGCGACACGATGCGCATGTAGCCGCGGTCACGCAGCTCGCGCGCCACCGGCCCGAAGATGCGCGTGCCGCGCGGCGCCCGCATCTGGTCGATGATCACGGCCGCGTTATCATCGAAGCGGATGGCCGAGCCATCGGCCCGCTTGTGCGGGTAGGTCGTGCGCACGACCACCGCGCGGACGATGTCGCCCTCCTTGATGGCCGCGTTCGGCGCTGCCTGCTTGACCGTCGCGATGATGACATCGCCGAGATGCGCATAGCGCCGCGTGGAGCCGCCCAACACCCGGATGCAGAGGATCTCCCTGGCCCCGGTGTTGTCGGCAACCTTGAGTCGGCTTTCCTGCTGAATCATCGCCTCAACCCTCCGCGGGCTGCTGGCCCGCCTGCAGCGGGGTGGTGTCGATCTGGACCGCGCGCTTCAGGATCGCCTCGACCCGGAAGTGCTTGTCCTTGCTGTAGGGCCGCGACTCAACAATCTGCACCTCGTCGCCCATCTGGCAGGCGTTGGTCTCGTCGTGCGCCTTGTAGCGCTTGCTGACCCGGATCACCTTGCCATACAGGGGGTGCCGCCGCGTGCGATGCACGACGACAACCACGGTTTTGTCCATCTTGTTGCTGACGACGTGGCCGATCAGACGCTTACGTTGTGCTTCCATCGTTATTCTCCCTCGGCAGTCGCCAGCTCGCGCTCGCGCAGGATGCTCCGCAGGCGGGCAATCTCGCGGCGCACCTCGCTCAGCCGCGCGGTATTCTTCAACTGGCCGGTGGCATACTGGAAACGCAGGTTGAACATCTCGTGATGGGCCTCGTCCAGCCGCCGCGCAATCTCATGCTGCGACAGATTCCGAATCTCACTGGCGCGCATCAGGCCACCTCCCCCAGCTCACGCCGCACGAACTGCGTGGGGATGGGCAGCTTGTGGGACGCCAGCCGCATCGCCGCGCGCGCCTCTTCCTCGGACACGCCGGCCACCTCGAACAGCACCAGGCCCGGCCGCACGACCGCCGCCCAGAATTCCACGGCCCCCTTGCCGCCGCCCATGCGGGTCTCGGCGGGCCGCTTGGTCACAGGATGATCGGGGAACACCCGGATCCACAGCTTGCCGCCGCGGCGCAGATAGCGGACGATGGCGCGGCGGGCGGCCTCGATCTGGCGGCTGTTGATCCAGGCCGCC
>MWBF01000038.1 GCA_002068935.1 Chloroflexi bacterium ADurb.Bin325 | reverse complement strand
CACGTCCCCCGCGGTGCGCAGCCCCATGCCGATCAGCCGGTCGCGCAGGTCAAGGCCGTCGTGCTCCGCCGCAGAAGGCTCAGGGATGATGGCCTCAGCGTCCTCAGTGTCCTCGACGTCCTCGACGTCCTCGGCGTCCTCCCACAACTGCTCCACCGCGACCTCGTCGGCCCAGTCGGTGAAGCGCATGGTGATCGGCGCGCGCAGATCCACGATGCCCAGGTCATAGGCCAGCTTGACCTCGTCCGCGTCGACGAAGTGCTTGCCCGCGCCCTTCGCCGCGGGGTCCTCGACGGTCATGTAATAGCAGCCCAGCACCATGTCCTTCGACGGGCCGACGATCGGCTCGCCGGAGGAGGGCTTGAGCAGGTTGGCGCTCGACAGCATCAGCTCCTTCGCCTCGCGCACCGCCTCGTCCGAGAGCGGCACGTGGACGGCCATCTGGTCGCCGTCGAAGTCCGCGTTGAACGCCGCGCACACGAGCGGGTGGATCTGGATCGCGCTGCCGTCGATGAGCACCACCTCGAACGCCTGGATGCCCAGCCGGTGCAGCGTCGGCGCGCGGTTGAGCAGCACCGGCCGCTCGCGCGTGACCTCCTCCAGCACGTCCCACACCTCGGGGCTTTCCCGGTCGACCAGCCGCTTGGCGCTCTTGATGTTGTGCGCGAAGTTGTATTCCACCAGCCGGCGCATAACGAACGGCTTGAACAGCTCCAGCGCCATCTTCTTCGGCAGCCCGCACTGGTTCAGCTTGAGCTCCGGCCCGATCACGATCACCGAGCGGCCCGAATAGTCCACGCGCTTGCCCAGCAGGTTGCGGCGGAAGCGCCCCTGCTTGCCCTTGAGCAGGTCGGACAGGCTCTTCAGCTTGCGCTTGCCGCTCCGGCTCACCGCGCGGCCCCGCCGACCGTTGTCGATCAGGCTGTCCACGGCCTCCTGCAACATGCGCTTCTCGTTGCGCACGATGACGTCCGGCGCGCCCAGCTCCAGCAGTCGCTTGAGCCGGTTGTTGCGGTTGATCACCCGCCGATACAGGTCGTTCAGGTCGCTCGTCGCAAAGCGGCCGCCGTCCAACTGCACCATCGGCCGCAGCTCCGGCGGCAGCACCGGCAGCAGGGTCAGGATCATCCATTCGGGCCGGTTGCCGCTCTTGCGGAACGACTCGGCGACCCGCAGCCGCTTGGCCGCCTTCTTCTTGCGCTGCTTCGACGCCGTGGTCGCGATCTCGTTGCGCAGCTCCTTGACCATCGTGTCCAGGTCGATCTTTGCGACCAGCTCGCGGATCGCCTCGGCGCCCATGCCGGCGCGGAAGACGTTGCCCCATCGATCCGCCAGCTCGCGATATTGGCTCTCGGTCAGCAGATCGCGCTCGCGCAGCTCCTTGAGCTCCTGGAGCGACTCGTTCAGCGCGGCCCGCATCTGCGCCTTCTGCGCCTCGACCGCCTTGCGCTGCTCCTCGACGGACTGCTCGGCCTCGCGGCGGATGAGATCGCGCCGCGCCGCGGCCAGGCTGCGCACGCCTTCCTGTTCCCGGTTGATGTTCTCTTCGATGTCGCTCAGCCGGCGCTGGAGCGTGTCGTTAAGCGTGTTGAGATGGTCGCGCGTGACCGTCACGCCCGCGGCGACCAGCGGCAGCTCGGCCGGGGCCGAACCGACCGTCAGTTGGCCGGGCAGGACGAACGTCTCCGGCGCGGGCTTGCCCAACGCCTTCTCCAGGGCCGCCTGCAACGTCGCGCCGATGCCGATGACCTCGCTCGTCTCCGCGGTCAGCCGCTCGGACAGGCCGGCCAGCTGGCTCGTCTCCTGCTCGTCCACCTCGGCCAGCCGGCCGCTGCGCGCGGCCTCGGCCTGATCCAGTTGCGCCTGGATCTCGCCCTCGAGCCGCGCGACGCGCGCGCTGAGCTCGCGCTCCGCCCGCGCTATCGTGCGATCGCGCGCATCCGTGTCTACGTGCGTGATGACATACTGCGCAAAATAAAGGATGCGCTCCAGGTTGCGCGGGCTGATGTTCAGCAGCAGCCCCAGCCGGCTCGGCACGCCCTTGACGTACCAGATATGGCTCACGGGGCTGGCCAGCCTGATATGCCCCATGCGCTCGCGGCGCACCCGGCTGTGCGCCACCTCGACGCCGCACTTATCGCAGATGATGCCCTTATAGCGCGTCCGCTTGTACTTCCCGCACTGGCACTCCCAGTCCTTCGTCGGCCCGAAGATGCGCTCGCAGAACAGCCCGTCCCGCTCCGGCCGCAGCGTCCGATAATTGATCGTCTCCGGCTTGGTCACCTCGCCGTGCGACCACTCCAAAATCTGTTCGGGTGAAGCCAGCGAAATACGGATGGCGTCAAATTCGTTAACTTCCACAGCTTATCTCCCCTTATAACGGCGGCAAGTTGGAAGGTTGAAGGTGACAGGCTGCCCACAGGGGCCGCTCACCCGCAACCTTCCGACCTGCAACCTGTAACGGTTCAGTCCATCCCCTTGCTCATCGGCCCAGGCAGGCTCAGGCTGAAGCCCAGATTGGGCAGCTTCTCCTCGGCGTCCTCGCGGCCGAACTGGATGACCTCTTCCTTCGCATCCACGACCTCGACCGCCAGGCCCAGCGACTGCAACTCCTTCACCAGGACCCGGAAGCTCTCCGGCACGCCGGGCGACTCGATGGTCTCACCCTTGACGATGGCCTCATACGTCTTGACGCGGCCCGTCACATCGTCCGATTTCACGGTCAGCATTTCCTGGAGGCTGTGCGCCGCGCCGTAGGCTTCCAACGCCCACACCTCCATCTCGCCGAAGCGCTGGCCGCCGAACTGCGCCTTGCCGCCCAGCGGCTGCTGCGTGACGAGGCTGTACGGACCGGTCGAGCGGGCGTGCACCTTGTCCTCCACCAGGTGGTGCAGCTTCATCATATGGATGATGCCGACCGTGACCGTCGAGTCGAAGGGCATGCCCGTCTTGCCGTCGTAGAGTGTCGTCTTGCCCCAGGTCGGCAGCGGCTCGTGCGTCTCCTGGCTGACGCGCAGCGCCTCCGCGGCGACCTCCTCATCGGTCAGCAGGGAGATGCGCTCCATCTCGGCGTACATGGCCTCGCGCTCTTCCGCGGTCTCCGGCAGTTCCTCGTAGTCCACCGCATCGGCCGGCTCGCCGTCGGCCGGCGGGATCGGCTGCAACCGCGTGACGCGCATCCGCTCGCGCGTCACCCACTTCAGCCACTCGCGCAGGCAGACGACCCGCGCCATCGCGTCCGCGGCCTCGCGCTGCGCGATCGGCCGGTCATCCTCTGCAAAGGAGAGCAACACCGCCGGGTCGTAGTTCTGCGGGTCCTCGCGCAGCCATTCGCGCAGCATCGCGCGGCGCGCATAGCCGGTGTCGCGATACACCTGCTCCGGGTCATACCCGCGCTCGCCGAGCCATTCGGCCAGATACAGCGCGCGCACCTCGTCGTCGTCCTGCGCATCGGCCTCGCCCATGCCCTGGGCCGCGGCCCAATCCCAGGCGCGCCGCGTCGCCTTCTCCCAGGCCCGGTCGGCCAGCCACGCCCGCGCCAGCTCGGCCTCGATCTCGCCCTCGGTCGCACCGTCGAAGACCGGCGTCTCCGCGCGGAAGCCCAGCCGGTCCGCGGCCCAGCCCAGGTGCGTCTCCAGCACCTGGCCGATGTTCATGCGCGCGGGCACGCCCAGCGGGTTCAAGATGATGTCCACCGGCGTGCCGTCCGGCAGGAAGGGCATGTCCTCGACCGGCACGATGCGGGAAATGACGCCCTTGTTGCCGTGGCGGCCGGCCATCTTATCGCCTTCCATGACCTTGCGGCGCTGCGCCACGCTGACGCGCACCATGCGCTCCACCCCCGCGGGCAGGTCGTGGTGCTCGTCGCGGCTGAACTCCTTGATATCGACCACCTTGCCGTACTCGCCGTGCGGCAGGCGCAGGCTCGAATCCTTGACCTCGCGCGCCTTCTCGCCGAAGATGGCCCGCAGCAGCTTCTCCTCCGGGCTGAGCTCGGTCTCGCCCTTCGGCGTGATCTTGCCCACCAGGATATCGCCGGGCGCCACCACCGCGCCGATGCGCACGATGCCGTACTCGTCCAGATCCTTCAGCGCATCCTCGCCCACGTTCGGGATGTCGCGCGTGATCTCCTCCGGCCCCAGCTTCGTGTCGCGCGCCTCGATCTCGTGCTTCTCGATGTGGATCGATGTGAACTTGTCCTCCTGCACCAGCCGCTGGCTGATCAGGATAGCGTCCTCGTAGTTGCCGCCCTCCCAGCTCAAGAAGGCCACCAGCACGTTCTGGCCCAGCGCCATCTCGCCCATCTCAGTGGACGACGAATCCGCCAGCACCTGGCCGCGCTCCACGCGGTCGCCCTTCTGGACGACGGGCCGCTGGTCGATGCAGGTGCTCTGGTTGGAGCGCTGATACTTGCGCAGCCGGTAGACCCGGCGTGTGCCGTCGTCCTCCAGCACGATGACCTCGTCGCTCGCGGCCTTGATGACCTCGCCCGGCTGCGCCGCGATCGCCACCTGGCCGGAGTCCACCGCGGCCTGGCGCTCGATGCCCGTGCCCACGATGGAGGCGTCCGGCCGCAACAGCGGCACGGCCTGGCGCTGCATGTTCGACCCCATCAGCGCGCGGTTGGCGTCGTCGTGCTCCAGGAACGGGATGAGCGCGGCCGACACGGAGACGATCTGCTTGGGCGACACGTCCATGTATTCGATATTATCCGGCGCCTCGAACAGGAACTGCTGCCCGCGGCGGATGGAGACGCGCGACTCGGTGAAATGGCCCTCGGCGTCGACGGTCGCGTTGGCCTGGGCGATCGCATAGCGATCCTCCTGATCCGCCGAGAGGAACACGATCTCCTGGGTGAGCCGCGGCAGGATGCGCACTTCGGGCAGCACGTCGGCCAGTTGGGCGATCTGCGCGGCCAGCGCCGCGTCGATGCGCGTGCCGGGCGTCGCGATGACCGTGCCGTCGGGCAGCGTGATGCGCTCGCGCAGGATGTGCCCCTCGAGCGCCTCCGGGCTGTTTGCGACGCGGTTCTGCACCCTGCGGTACGGCGTCTCGATGAAGCCGAACTCGTTGATCTTGCCGTAGCTCGCCAGCGAGCCGATCAGCCCGATGTTGGGGCCTTCCGGCGTCTCGATGGGGCAGATCCGGCCATAGTGCGAGTTGTGCACATCGCGCACGTCGAAGCCGGCGCGCTCGCGGCGGAGGCCGCCGGGGCCCAGCGCGCTGAGCCGGCGCTTGTGCGTCAGCTCGGCCAGCGGGTTGGTCTGATCCATGAACTGCGAGAGCTGCGAGCCGCCGAAGAACTCGCGGATCGCCGCGACGACCGGCCGGATGTTGATGAGCGACAGCGGCGTGGTCTGCTCGGAGTCGCGGATCGACATGCGCTCGCGCACGACCCGCTCCATGCGCAGCAGGCCCACGCGGAGCTGGTTCTGGATCAGCTCGCCCACGGTCTTGACGCGGCGGTTGCCCAGATGGTCGATGTCATCCTCGCCCTCGATGCCGTTGTTGATCTGGATCATGCGGCGCAGCACCGCGGCCAGGTCCTCGTTTGTCAGCGTGCGCTGGCTCAGCGGCACGTCCAGATCCAGGCGGCGGTTCAGCTTGTAGCGCCCCACCCGGCCCAGGTCGTAGCGCCGCGGGGCAAAGATCAGGTTCTGCATGAAGTTGCGCGCGTTGTCCAGGGTCGCCGGATCGCCGGGGCGCAGCTTCTTATAGAACTCCAACAGCGCGGCGTCGACGCCCTTGGCCGAGTCCTCCCGGTTGGCGATGCGGGTCGGGTCGCGCTCCAGGGTCGTCGCGATGTAAGCGTGCTCAGGGTCGTTATCGACCTCGGAGAAGAGCTCGAGGATCTCCTCGTCGGAGCCGTAGCCGATGGCGCGCAGCAGCACGGTGACGGGCAGCTTGCGCTTGCGATCGACCTTGACCGAGATGAGATCGCGCTTCGAGGACTCGAACTCCAGCCAGGCGCCGCGGTTGGGGATCAGCTTGGCATAGCACAGCCGCCGGTCGGTGACGCGATCCTCCTCCACCGTGAAATATACGCCGGGCGAGCGGATCAACTGGCTGACCACCACGCGCTCGGCCCCATTAATGATGAAGGTGCCGTTCTCCGTCATCAAGGGAAAATCGCCCATGAAGACGCTCTGCTTGCTCACCTCGCCCGTCTCACGGTTGACCAGCCGCACGCGCACCCACAGGGGCGCGCCAAACGTCATATCCCGATCCCGACACTCCGGCTCAGAATACTTGGGTTCGCCGAACCAAAACCCATCGACCTCGGCCTCCTCATCCTTGGTCTTGGGCGGCTCCTTGATCGGCGTCGAGCCAAAATGAAGTTCCAGATTCTTGTTGAAGCTGACGATCGGAGAGATCTCCTCGAAGAGCTCCTGCAAGCCCTCAGATTGGAACCAGCGGAACGAGTCCAACTGCACCTCGATCAGGCGCGGCAGTTCGTAGACATCGCGGATGCGAGCATACGACTTACGCGGGGCAGTGCTGCCACCATTCCAGAGATGCGTCATGAAGCGTTCACTCCTTTTAGAAAGCAAAAACGCCAAGTCACCCTGACTTGGTTCATTCTCGATCGCCGAGAGCGAAGGGGGTTATGACAATACTTCAGCAAGTTACCAGAAAGCTGGCCCACGGACAGCAATCGCTAATACTATCATCGAATGCTTTTTTTGTCAAGCATCTCACGCTAAAAATCCCAAGCTTAAAATTGCGATAAATTGGGATAATTGACCCCCCAGGGACTTGCATATGCGCGCGACTTCATCTACAATGCGCATGTGGTAAATAGTGGGTATTTTTGGAGATTACACCCAAATTCGTGTATCCATAGGCCGCCAGAACCCTAAACCGGAGTCGCCGAACATGTTTCGCGGTGAATACGAGCATACGATCGACGATAAAGGCCGCCTGATGATCCCGATCAAGTTCCGGGACGAGCTGGGCAAGGTCATCGTCATCGGCCGCGGCACGCTCGGCCAGATCAACATCTACCCGAAGGCCGCCTTCGAGGCGATGGAGCAGCGGGTCAACGAGCAGGCCGGCAGCGCCACCTATTTCGCCACCCTGCTCATGGCCGCGGCCAACGAGATCGAGGTGGACCGGCAGGGCCGGGTCATCATCCCGCCCGTCCTGCGCCGCCACGCAAAGCTGGACGCCGAGGTCATCGTCATCGGCAACCGGGATCACATCGAAATCTGGAACCCGGACGAATGGCTCCAGACCTACGGCCGCCTGGTGGACGAGCACCGCCAGCAGCACGACGACCTCGCCAGGCTGCGCGAGCTTGGCGTGCGCATGTAGCCCGCCCATGGACGCGCCGGCCGGCCACGTCCCGGTGCTCCTGGCGGAGACGCTGGAGGGCCTGGCGCTCACAGCCGGCGCGGCCGCCATCGACTGCACGCTCGGCGGCGCGGGCCACGCCGCCGCGATCCTGGCGGCCACCGCGCCGGATGGCCGTCTGCTAGGCCTGGATGCGGACCCCGCCGCCATTGCGCGAGGCCGCGACCGGCTGGCGCAGTACGGGGCGCGTGCGGTGCTCCGCCAGACGAGCTTCCGCCATCTGGCCCAGGCCGCGCACGCGGCCGGCTTCGCCGAGGTCCAGGCGATCCTGCTCGATCTGGGCGTCTCGTCCTATCAGTTGGCCGAGGGAGAGCGCGGCTTCAGCTTCCTGGCCGCGGGGCCGCTGGACATGCGGATGGATCCGCAGACGGGGCTGACCGCCGCGGAGATCGTCAACGACTGGCCGCAGGAGGCACTGGCCGACCTGCTCTTCCGCTACGGCGAGGAGCCGCGGTCGCGTCGGATTGCACGGGCCATCGTCGCGGCCCGCCCGCTGCGCACCACGCAGGAGCTGGCGGACGCGGTCAGCCGGGCGCTGGGCGGGCAGCGCGGCCAGCGCCTCCACCCGGCCACGCGCACCTTTCAGGCGCTGCGCATCGCGGTCAACGACGAGCTCGCCGCGCTGGAGGCCGTCCTGCCCCAGGCGGTCGAGCTGTTGGCGCCGGCCGGCCGGCTGGCCGTCATCGCCTTTCACTCGCTGGAGGATCGGATCGTCAAACGCTTTCTCCAGCGCGAGACGCGCGATTGCATCTGCGACCTGGCCGAGGAAGGGCCGCCACGAGCGCGGCTGGCCCGGGCCGCGTGCACCTGTGGGCATCGCGCCACGCTGCGCGCCGTCACCCGTAAGCCGATTCAGCCGGGCGCGGAGGAGGTGCGGGACAACCCCCGCAGCCGCAGCGCAAAACTACGGATCGCAGAACGAATCGTGAGTGGATGAGGAAAGCTTATGTTGCAGCGTATCACCACAACACCCTCGACCGCCCCAGGACGTTTGGACGGCTGGCGACGCGGCCTGCTGACCGGCGCAAGCTCTGCCTTGTTGCGCTACATCTTGATCATCGCCGTGCTCAGCGCGGTCGGCTGCCTCTATTTCCTGGAGATGAACCGCCTCTCCGACCTCCACGAGCAGATCATCAATCTGCGCAAGCAGGCCGACCTGCTCGAGCAGGACAACATCGAGCTGACGCGCCAGTGGGCCCGTTGGAACACGCCGAGCTATATCGAGGCGCAGGCGGAGGCCGCCGGCTATACGACCCCGGCCGTGGTCATCCGCGTGGAATCGCGGGCCGCGGCCGCCAACGCCGCGCCGGCCCATTAGGAGGAAGCGCAGATGGCGAGACGCCAGGCCTGGCAGCAGCCTGACGACGAGGAGCGGACCCCGCCCGCCGGCGCAGCCCGCGCCGTCGCCGCGCGTTCGGCGGCGGACGACCGGCGCATGCTCGCGGTGCGCCTGCGCTTCCTCGTCCTGCTGTTCGTGCTGTTCGGCCTCGTCGTCATCGCCCAGTTGATCTTCTCGCAGGTCGTCGGCATGGCCATGCGCTCGAAACGGCCGGAGGCGCCGGCCGTCGACGATTCGCGCGGGCGCATCATCGACGCAAACGGCCTGCTGCTGGCGATGGATGACTTTGCCTGGGAGATCTACGCCAGCCCGAGCCACTACCGCAGCACGAAGACCGATCCGGCCAGGCTGCCGGGCTACGCCGCGATCCTGGGCGTGCCCGCCGAGGCGCTCAGCAAGGCGGTCCAGGGGTCGGGCGTGGCCGCGGTCGTCGCCAAAAATGTCAGCGCGGAGCAGTGCCAGACCGCGGACGATGATCCGGACCTGCCCGAATGGATCTGGTGCGACGGCAAACGCCAGCGCATCTATCTCCACGGCTCGCTGGCCGCGCACGTGCTGGGGTTCGTGGATCGCGACCAGGTGGGGCGCATGGGCGTCGAGGCTTATTACAACGACTGGCTGCGCACGAGCAACACGTGGCCGGCCAACCGCCTGCCGGGCGCGGCCCGCCCGCTCCCCGACGCCTGGAGCACCTATCTGCCCTCGCCGGGCGGCCGCGACCTCGTCCTGCACCTGGACGCCGGCTTGCAGTACATGGTCGAGAAGCGGCTGGCCGAGGCGCTGGTCAAATACAAGGCGAAGGACGGCGTCATCATCGTCATGCGGCCGCAGACCGGCGCGATCCTGGCGCTGGCAAACTGGCCGACCTATGACCCGAACCGTTACATGGACTTCACCGACGGCGAATGGGCGAACTCGGCCATCAGCCAGATCTATGAGCCGGGCTCGATCTTCAAGCCGATCACCTACGCCGCCGGCCTGGATACGGGCAAGCTGTCCGCGGAGGAGCTGTTCGAGGACACCGGCTCGCTGGTCATCGACAACAAAAAGATCGAGAACGCGGAGAAACGCGCCTACGGCATCGTCACCGCGCGCCAGGCGTTGGCCAGCTCCATCAACGTCGTCACCGCCAACATCTGCCTGCGGATGGGCTCGGAGACCTTCTACCGCTATCTGCGCCAGTTTCGCTTCGGCCAATACACCGAGATCGACGCGGGGCCGGAGGAGCCCGGCATCGTCAAGTGGGTGGGCACCCGCTACTGGAGCCGGCTCGACCAGGCGACCAACTCGTTCGGCCAGGGCCTGAGCACGACGCCGCTACAGATGATCGACGCCATCGCGGCGATCGCAAACGGCGGGACCGTCATGCAGCCGCAGCTCGTCCAGAGCCTCGTCTCTAACGGCAAGGTCTACGACATCCCGCCGCGCACCCTCGGCCGGGCCATCAAGCCGGAGACCGCCCGCGAGCTGACCGAGATGATGGTCTTCACGGTCGAGAGCTACATGGCCGGCCCGAACCTGGTGCCCGGCTTTCGCGTGGCCGGCAAGACCGGCACCGCCCAGGTCCCCGAGGCGGGCGGCTACAGCGACGAACTGACCATCACGAGCTTCGTCGGGTTCTTCCCCGCGGCGGACCCGCAGCTCATCGTGCTCGTCAAGCTCTCGGAGCCGCAGACCTCGCGCTGGGCCGAGCAGGTGGCGATGCCGGTGTTCGGCCAGGTGGCGCAGGACGCGGTCGACGTCCTGAAGCTCCAGCCCGACGACCGGATGCCGTGACCAGGTTCGTAGTAGGCGCTTCAGCGCCAGGGGACGGAGGGGCGCTCAAGCGCCCACTACAAACCACTTTTGTTCGCAGCAGACGCTTGAGCGCCGAGATACAGCGAAACGCCCGCACCAAACGGCTGGATTTCAAAGGAACGCGATGATTTCACTGGGCCATTTCTGGCAGGCCGTCACCGGGACCGGGCCCGCCGCCCTGGGGTCGGAGGCGACGCAGCCCTTCAGCAGCGTCGTGATCGACTCGCGCGCGGCGGAGCCGGGCAGCCTCTTTATCGCGCTGCGCGGGGAACGCACCGACGGCCACCTTTACCTGCCCGACGCCTTTGCCGGCGGCGCGCTGGCCGCGCTGGCCGAGCCGCACGCCCGCGAAATCTATCCCCAGGCGCGCTTCGTCCTGCCCGACGGCACGGTCAGCGGGGAGGCCGGCCCCTGGGTCTTCATCGTGCCCGACAGCCTGGCAGGGCTTCAGGCCGCCGCGCGCGCCTGGCGCAGCCAGATGCCCGCCGATGTGATCGCCATCACCGGCAGCGTCGGCAAGACCACGACGAAGGAGATCGTCGCCAACGTGCTCGCGCAGCGCTATGTCACCCTGCGCAGCCAGGGCAATCTCAACAACGAGATCGGCCTGCCGCTGACGCTGCTCCAGCTTGGGCCGGAGCATCAGCGCGTGGTGCTGGAGATGGGCATGTACACGCTGGGCGAGATCGCCCACCTGTGCACGCTGGCGCAGCCACGCATCGGCGTGGTGACGAACGTCGGGCCGACGCACGCCGAGCGCCTGGGCAGCATCGACCGGATCGCCGCGGCCAAGTCCGAGCTGCCGCAGGCCCTGCCGCCGGGAGACGAGGGCGGGATCGCCATCCTGAACGCCGACGACCCGCTCGTGCTGGCGATGTCCGGCCTGACGCGGGCGCGCGTGTTCACTTATGGGCTGAACCCCGAAAGCCACCTGTGGGCGGACGAGATCAGCAGCCGCGGCCTGGAGGGGCTGCGCTTCCGGTTCCACTACGGCGACGAGGTCCTGCACGTCAAGCTGCCCCTGCTGGGCCGCCACAGCGTCCACACCGCGCTGCGGGCCGCGGCCGTCGGGCTGGCGGACGGGCTGAACTGGACCGAGATCGTCGAGGGCTTGCAGGACGTGCGCGGGCAGCTGCGGCTGGTCGTGACGCGCGGGCTGCGCGACGCCACCCTGATCGACGACACCTACAACGCCAGCCCGGATTCGATGCTGGCCGCGCTGAACCTGCTCGAGGAGATCGCCAACACAACCCACCGGGCGATCGCGGTCCTCGGCGACATGTACGAACTGGGCGCATACGAGGAGGTCGGCCACCGGCGGGTCGGCGGCCGCGCGGCGCAGGTCGTCAGCAAGCTCGTGACGGTCGGCCCGCGCGCGCACCTGATCGCGGAGGAGGCGCTTGCCAGCGGCATGCATTCGGCCGACGTGCACCCGGTCGAACACAACAGCGACGCCATCGCGGTCCTGCAGGGCCTCATCCGCGAGGGCGATGTCATCCTGGTCAAGGGCTCGCGCGCGGGCGGGATGGAGAAGATCGTCGACGCGCTGGCGCGCCCGCGCACCCCAGGAGCGGAATCTAAATGATCGAACACGCGCCGATGCCGTTTGCGCTTGCCCTGGCCACCGTCTCGTTCCTCCTGTCGGTGATCTGGGGCCGGCCTTTAATTAACTTGCTGCGACGCAAGGGCGTCGGCAAGCGCATCCGCATCGAAGGGCCCAACAGCCATCAGACCAAGATGGGCACGCCGACGATGGGCGGGGTGCTGTTCCTCGCGCCGGTGTTCCTGATCACGGTCCTGCTGAACCTGGCAAACTTCCTGAGCGGCGTCGAGTGGGGCAAGGCCATCCTGCGCATCTTCAACTTTGCGGAGGGCAGCCCCCTGATCGGCAAGTCGATCCTCCTGCCGCTGCTGACGCTGCTGGCGTTTGCGGTGCTGGGCGCGCGCGACGACTGGAAGGGCATCACCGGCCGCCGCGACGATGCGCAGGGATACCTCGCACGGGTGAAGGCCTCGTATCAGACGATCCTGGCGCTGGTCATCAGCCTGGGCATCTACTATTTCCTGGATATTCACAGCGTCGCCATCCCCGGCATCGACCAGCGGTTCGACCTGGGGCTGATCTACATCCCGATCGCGACCTTCGTCATCGTCGCCATGACGAACGCCGTCAACCTGACGGACGGGCTGGACGGGCTGGCCGGCTCGACCGTCGCCGTGGCCTTTGCGGCCTACGGCATCATCGCCAACTTGCAGGGGCAGTACCCGCTCAGCTCGTTCTGCTTCACGATGGTCGGCGCGCTGTTCGCGTTTCTCTGGTACAACTCGCACCCCGCGCAGCTCTTCATGGGCGACACGGGGGCGTTGGCGCTCGGCGCGACGCTGGCGGTCGTCGCGCTGATGACCGGCCAATGGCTGCTTCTGCCCGTCGTCGGCATCGTGTTCGTTGCTATCGCGATGTCGGATATCCTGCAGGTCAGCTTCTTCAAGTGGACCAAGAAGCGCACGGGCGTGGGCCGGCGCATCTTCAAGATGGCCCCGCTCCACCATCATTTCGAGCTGCTGGGCTGGTCCGAGACGCATATCGTCTGGCGTTTCTTTCTGATCTCGATCCTGGCCGGCATGACGGGCGTCGCGCTCGCGCTGCTGTAGAAAAGAGGGATAGTCGTGCACAGAGCGCCGTCGGGCGAGAAAACCATCCAGTTTCGGGCCGTGTTGCCGCCCGCGCAGCACGCGCTGCCCGCAGGCCGCGCGGCAGACGCCGCGGGCGCGAGCGCGCTGGCGCTGGCCGGCGCCATCCTGCGCTCGCTGCGGCCCCTGCAGGCCGAACTGGACGCCGCGCTGGCGCGGGACGACCACCCGACCGCGCTGCGGATGGTCTATCGGGCGCTCCTGCCGCTGGCAGACGCCTTCGCCGCCTATGCGGGCTGTCCGCCGCGTCGCCGCGGCCAGGCCCGCGCGCACGCGCTCATGGTCGAGCTGGAGCCGCTGCCCCTCGCGGTCGGGCCGGACGGCACGCTGGTCGAGCAGGGCGCGGCCGTCACCGTCCACTATCGCAACTGGCAGCTTGCGCCGGCGGCCGCGGCCCGGTGGGCCTGGCTGCTGGCCCGCCTGAAGTTTCCGCGGGGCGCTCAAGCGCCCACTACGAACGGCGGCACAGGTTTGTAGTAGGCGCTTCAGCGCCGAAGAACAGAGCGGGGCGCTCAAGCGCCCACTACGAACGGCAGCACAGGTTTGTAGTAGGCGCTTCAGCGCCGAAGGACAGCGGGGCGCTCAAGCGCCCACTACGAACGGCGGCACAGGTTTGTAGTAGGCGCTTCAGCGCCGAAGAACAGCGGGGCGCTCAAGCGCCCACTACGAACGGGAGAGGCTCGTGAACATGGGCAAGCGCAGCAGCGGACAGGGCTACGTCGGCCTGCGGGTCGTCATCCTCGGGATGGCGCGGCAGGGCACGGCGCTGGCCCGCTTCCTGCTGCGCCGCGGCGCGCACGTGACGCTGAGCGACCTGCGCAGCCAGGCCCAGCTTGCCGAGGCCTGCCGCGATCTGGAGCAGTTCGCGGCGGCGGCCGGCGGCAGCGTGCGCTTCGTCCTGGGCGGCCACCCGCTCGACCTGCTCGCCGAGGCCGACCTGCTGTGCCTGAGCGGCGGCGTCTCGCCGGCCATCCCGCTCGTGCAGGAGGCCGTGCACCGCGGCATCCCGCTGAGCAACGACGCCGCGCTGACCCTCCGCCACTGCCCCGCGCCCGTCATCGGCATCACCGGCTCCGCGGGCAAGACGACCACCACCACGCTGACCGGCCTGATGCTACAGGCCGCGGGGCTGACGACGCACGTGGGCGGCAACATCGGCACGCCGTTGATCGACCGGCTGGATCAGATCGGCCCGGGCGACAAGGTCGTGCTGGAGCTGTCCAGCTTCCAACTCGAGCTGTTCGACCGCAGCCCGGCCCTGGCCGCGCTCCTGAACATCACGCCCAACCATCTGGACCGCCACCCGTCCATGGCGCATTACGCCGCGGCCAAGGCCAACATCCTGCGCTTCCAGGAGCGCGGGAACACCTGCGTCCTGAATGCGGACGACGCCTACACCGGCGCATGGCTGCGTAGCGGCCGCTGCGAGATCCCCGCGGGCGAGGGCCAGCCGGAGGTCTATTTCCCGCTGCAGGCCGCGCGGTTGGGCTTCAGCCTGGCCGCGGAGCTGGAGGCCGGCGCATTCCTGGCCGGCGCGGGGCCGGCCGAGTGCCTCGTCTGGCGGCGGCCGGGGCTGGGCGATGTGACGGTCTGCCGGGCCGACGAGGTGCGGCTGCGCGGGCGGCACAACCTGGCAAACATCCTTGCAGCCTGCTGTCTGGCCGGCGCGGCCGGCGCGAGCGCGGAGGCGATGGCCGCGGTCGCGACCACCTTCGGCGGCGTCGCCCACCGGCTGGAGATCGTCCGCCAGCGCGCCGGCGTCGCCTGGGTCAACGACTCGATCGCCACCGCGCCGGAGCGCACCGTCGCCGCGCTGCATTCGTTCGACGAACCGATCGTCCTGTTGCTGGGCGGCCGCGACAAACACCTGCCCTGGCAGCCGGTTGCGGCGGAGCTCCACGCGCGGGACGCTGCGGGCCGGCCGCGCGTGCGCGCGGTCGTCCTGTTCGGCGAGGCCGCCGGGCTGATCGAGGCCGCGCTGGCCGATTATGCGCGGGCGACGGGCGGCGCGCCTGTCGCGGTCTCGCGCCAGCCCGACCTGCCGGCCGCGGTCGCGGCCGCGCAGTGCGCCGCGCAGCCCGGCGACGTGGTGCTGCTCGCGCCCGGCTGCACGAGCTTCGACGCATACGCGGATTTCGCGGCGCGGGGAGACCACTTCCGCGCCCTGGTGGAGGCCCTGCCATGAGCGCCGAACTGACCGGTCGAACGGGCGAAACACCCCAGCGCCGCCGCGGCGCCACTCAGGCCGTCGCCTCGTCCGTCGACATCCAGCTCATCGCCATCATCGCGACCTTCCTGCTGTTGGGGCTGGTCATGGTGCTCAGCGCCAGCTACGCCCTCGCCGGGACCTATTACTTCGTCCGCCAGGCGCTCTGGGTCGCGCTCGGCGTGGTCGTCTGCGCCATCATGGCGCTCATCCCGCACCGTTTCTGGCAGCAGATGGCGCTGCCCTTCATGTTGGTCAGCATCGCCCTGCTGGTCGCCGTGTTGGTCATCGGCGAGGAGACCTTCGGCGCGGGCCGGACGCTCTTCGGCGGCCGGTTCCAGCCGAGCGAGGTGGCAAAGCTGGCGGTCGTCATCTACGTGGCCGCCTGGGTCGCCGCGCACAGCAAGCGGATGAACAGCCTGACCGACGGCCTGCTGCCGTTCCTGTTCATCATGGGGCTGGTGGCGGGCCTGATCATGGCGGAGAAAAGCTTCAGCGTCACCATCATCGTCCTTGCCATCGGCCTGACCATCTTCTTCGTCGGCGGCGGCCACCCGGGCCAGCTCTTCTTGCTCCTGCTGATAGGGACGCCCGTCTTGCTGTTCGCCATGTACGAGGCGGGCTACGCCTGGGATCGCATCACGGGCTGGTACAACATCTGGTTCAACCCGAGCCGGGCCCCGGAGCAGTTGCTCCGGCTGACCGCGATGCTGCGCGAGGGCCGCGGCAGCATCGCCGACCCGACCATCTGGCAGGCCAAGGCGTCCGTGCCCGGCCTGTGGAGCGACTACCTGTTCGCCAACATCGGCGCGGATCTGCCCGTCATCGGCACGTTCCTGGTCGTCGCCCTCTACGCCGCGTTCGGCTACCGCGCCCTCGGCGTGGCGCTCAACGCGCCCGATTGGTTCGGCAGCCTGATGGGTGTCGGCGTGACGGCCTGGATCACCGTCCAGGCCGCCATCCACATCGGCACATCGCTGACGCTGATCCCGCCGACCGGCCAGCCGCTGCCCTTCATGAGCTACGGCGGCTCGTCGTTATTATCGTCCATGGCCGCGGCCGGCCTGCTGCTCAGCATCTCGCGCGCCGCGACCGAAAAGAAGGCGACCCATGCGCATTTTGCTGTCGGGTGGGGGGACTGGCGGCCACGTCTACCCCGTCCTCGCAGTGGTGGGCGCGCTGCAAGCCGGGGCCAGGACCGCGGGGCGCGTTCCGCCAGCCGCGGCCGCAGCGCCGTCCGCAAGCAGACCGGCCGGGCAACCCGCGGCCGCGGAAGCAGCCCGACCACGCGCCGCAACACGGCCAGCGCCTCCCGCGCCCGCCGCGCGCGACGCTGAGGCGGGC
>MWBF01000037.1 GCA_002068935.1 Chloroflexi bacterium ADurb.Bin325 | reverse complement strand
CGCTCGGGCTCACGCCCGGCCCCGCCGACCGGGTGATCGCCGCGGATCGCGGCGCGGCGCACGCGCGCGCCTGGAGCTGGCCGGTGCACCTGCTCGTCGGCGACCTGGACTCGCTCCCGCTCGCGGACGCCGCGGCGCTGGCCGCGGAGCAGGTCCCGATCCGCCGCGTGCCCGCGGAGAAGGACGACACGGATCTGGAGCTGGCGCTGGCGTATGCGCTGGCGGACGGCCCCGGGCCTGTCATTATCTGCGGGGCGTTGGGCGGGCGCACCGACCACCTGCTCGCCAACGTGCTGCTGCTCGCCCGGCCCGACCTGGCGGGCCGCGACATCGTGCTGGCGGACGCTGCGGAGACCGTCCGGCTGCTGATCGCGCCGCGGCCCGACGGGGGCCCGGCGCAGGCGGCGCTGCCGGGCGCGGCGGGCGACCCGCTGACCCTGCTCCCGCTCGGCGCGGACGCCGAGGGCGTGAGCACCGCGGGCCTATACTATCCGCTCGCAGACGAGACGCTGCACGAAGGCCGGGCGCGCGGGGTCAGCAACGTGTTCACGGAAGCCCGCGCGCACGTGACGTTGCGCCGCGGGCGGCTGCTGCTGATTCACACAGCAGCCTGACGTCTATCCGAAAGGCGCCGGGGCCGGTCTCTGACCGTGCCCCTGGCATCTATCCGAAAGCTGTTGAGCGCCTGAATCCCCATCCCCCTCTCCTGACGTGCGAGCCGAGGGGGTCAAGCCAGGGCAATTCTCGGATAGGCTTGAGGCGCAGGGTCTCGTCTTCGCGCCGAAGGCGGGATCCTGGGAGTACCGATGTGAGGTGTACCGTGTTGAAGCGATTCTTACCGATCTATCTGGTTTTAGGGCTGCTGCTGGCCGCCTGCGTCGGCGTCCAGACCACTGTCTCGCCCCCGGCCCCGCCGTCGGATGCAACGGCGGGCGCAGCGCGCACCGTCACGGTGATGACGCACGACAGCTTCAGCGTCAGCGAGCCGGTTGTCGCGGCGTTCCAGGCGCAGTGCGGCTGCCAGGTGCAGTTTCTCAAGTCGGGCGACGCCGGCCTGGCGCTGAACAAGGCCATCCTCAGCAAGGGCAACCCGCTGGCCGACGTCTTCTTCGGCGTGGACAACAGCTTCCTCAGCCGCGCGCTGGCCGAGGACATCTTCGAGCCGTATGAATCGCCGGCGCTGGCCGATATGCCGGACGAGCTCAAGCTCGACCCGTCGCACCGGCTGCTGCCGGTGGATCACGGCTACGTGACCCTCAACTATGACCGCGCTTACTTCGACGCGCAGGGGCTGGCCCTGCCGCAGACCCTCGAGGATCTGACCCGCGAGGCGTACAGGGGCCTCCTGGTTGTCGAGAACCCCGCGACCTCGTCGCCGGGGCTGGCCTTCCTGATGACGACCATCGCCGCGTTCGGCGAGACCGGGGATTACACCTATCTCGACTTCTGGCGCGACCTGGCCGCAAACGATGTGTTGGTCGTGGACGGCTGGGAGGCCGCCTATTACGGGCAGTTCAGCGGCGGTGGCGGGGAGGGCGACCGGCCGATCGTCGTGAGCTATGCGACCAGCCCCGCGGCCGAGGTCTTCTTTGCGGATCCGCAGCCGGCCGAGTCGCCCACCGGCAACCTGTTCCTGCCCGACGGCAGCACCGAGCAGATCGAGTTCGTCGGCGTCCTGGCCGGCGCAAAGGAGCCGGAGCTGGCCCGCCAGTGGGTGGATTTCATGCTGGGCGAGACGTTCCAGGCCGACATCCCCTTGCAGATGTGGGTCTACCCGGCGCGCGCCGGCACGCCGCTGCCCGCCGTGTTTGCGCAGTATGCGCAGGAGCCCACGGAGGTCGTGCAGCTCATGCCGGAGCAGATCGAGGCGGGCCGCGAGGGCTGGCTGAAGGCGTGGACGGACACGGTGCTGCGGTAGGGAATTGTGGGGCGCATCCTGAGCGGGTGGGCGGCGCAGCGGGGTTGACGGGGCGCGGCCAGTCGAAGGAGCGGCCCATGATAGTGGTGAGATCGTAGTGCAAAAGACAACCGATGCGCGGGGCGCGCTGGCCCGTTTTCTGCTGTTCCTCCTGCCCATCGCGTTCCTGGGGGTGTTCTTTTTCTACCCCCTGGCCGCGGTGGTGGGGCAGAGCTTCGCGCCCGGCGGCCGGCTCGACCTCGCGCCCATCGCGAGCCTGTGGCAAGAGGCCTACTTCGGCCGCGCGCTCTGGTTCACGACCTGGCAGGCCGCGCTCTCGACCGCGCTGACCCTGCTCATCGGGATGCCCGCGGCGTTCGTCTTTGCGCGCTACCGCTTCCCGGCCAAAAATGTCCTGCGCGCGCTGACCACGATCCCCTTCGTGCTGCCGGCGATGGTCGTCGCGGCCGCGTTCACCGCGCTGCTCGGCCCGCGGGGCGCGGTCAACACGCTGCTGATGGGCTGGTTCGGCCTGGCCGGGCCGCCCATCCGTTTGCAGCAGACCATCTGGCTCATCCTCCTGGCCCACGCCTTCTACAACACGACGGTCGTCGTGCGGATGGTGGGCGGCTTCTGGGCCAACCTGGACCCCCGGCTCTCGGAGGCCGCGCGCATGCTCGGCGGCAACCGGCCGCGAGTGTTCTGGGAGGTGACGCTGCCGCTCCTCGCGCCCGCGGTCGCCGCGGCCGCGCTGCTCATCTTCCTCTTCTGCTTCACCAGCTTCGGCGTCATCATGGTCCTCGGCGGGCCGCGCTTCGCCACGCTGGAGGTCGAGATCTACCGCCAGGCCGTGACGCTGTTCCGCCTGCCGGAGGCCGCGGCCGTCAGCCTGGCGCAGATCGCCCTCACCTTCATCGTGATGGCCGTCTACACGCGCGCCCAGGCGCGCGCCGCGCTGCCGCTCAACCTGCGGCCCGCGGACTCGACCGCGACGCCGCCCGTCCGTCTCTGGCAGGTCCTCTCCGTCGGGCTGGTGAGCCTGGGGCTGATCCTGTTCCTGGTGACGCCGCTGCTGGCGCTGGCCGCCCGATCGCTGGGGCCGGGCGACCCGCTGCGTTACTACCACGAGTTGTTCGTCAACCGTACATCGTCCATCTTCTTCGTCCCGCCCGGATTGGCGATCCGCAACAGCGTCGTCTTTGCCCTGCTGACGACGATCCTGGCCCTGCTGCTCGGCGCGATCACCGCGGCGCTGCTGGCGCGCGAGCGCAGCCGGCTGGCCCGCCTGCTGGATCCGATCGTGCTGCTGCCGCTCGGCGCCTCCGCGGTGACGCTCGGCTTCGGCTATCTGCTGACGATGGGCCGGCCGCCGCTCAACCTGCGCGCCTCGCCGGTGCTCGTGCCCATCGCGCACACGCTGGTCGCCTTCCCCTTCGTGGTGCGCACGCTGCTGCCCGCGCTGCGTGGGCTGAACCCGGACTGGCGCGAGGCCGCGGCGGTGCTGGGCGCATCGCCGTGGCGCGTCTGGCGCGAGATCGAGCTGCCCATCGTGGGCCGCGCGCTCATCGTGGCCGCGCTCTTCGCCTTCACGGTCAGCATGGGCGAGTTCGGCGCGACGCTGCTGATCGCCCGGCCCGAATACCCGACCATGCCCGTGGCGATCTTCCGGCTGCTCGGCCAGCCCGGCGCGCTCAACTATGGCCAGGCGCTCGCCATGAGCACGCTGCTCATGCTCGTCTGCGCCGTGAGCTTCTTCCTGATCGAACGCTTTCGCGTCGGCGAGGTGGGGGAGTTCTAACTACGAGGAGGCCCGCTTGCTCTGGCCGGTCTCCGACCGAGCCAGGGGCACGGTCAGAGACCGGCCCCAGCGGGTTTTCGGATAGTCTCTAACTACGAGGAGGCCCGCATCCTCGGATGCGGCACGCACAGCCTATGACGCCGATCCTGACCGTCAACCACATCTCCAAATCTTATCCCGGCCTGCCCGTCATCAAGGAGGCCAGCTTTGCGGTGGACGCGGGCGAGATCATCTGCCTGCTGGGGCCGAGCGGGTGCGGCAAGACGACGCTGCTGCGCATCGTGGCCGGGCTGGAGCCGCCGGACACCGGCACGGTCGCGTTCGACGGGCAGGATCTGGCCGGCGTGCCGGTCCACCGGCGCAACTTCGGCTTCATGTTCCAGGACTATGCGCTCTTCCCGCACCGCGATGTCGAGGCGAATGTGGCCTTCGGGCTGCGGATGCAGGGCCAGCCGTCCGCCGCGATCCGGGCGCGCGTCGGCGAGATGCTGGCGCTGGTGCAGCTCGAGGGCTACGAGCGCCGCCGCGTCATCGACCTCTCCGGCGGGGAGCAGCAGCGCGTCGCGCTGGCGCGCAGCCTGGCCCCCGGCCCCCGGCTGCTGATGCTGGACGAGCCGCTCGGCGCGCTGGATCGGGCGCTGCGCGAGCAGTTGATGAACGAGCTGCGCGCCATCCTGAAATCGGTCGGGCTGACCGCGCTGTACGTGACGCACGACCAGGAGGAGGCCTTTGCCGTGGCCGACCGCGTGTTCGTGATGCGCGCGGCCGTGGAGACGGGCGAGGGCGGCTGGATCGAGCAGGCCGGCACGCCCGCGCAGGTCTATCGCTACCCGGCCACGACCTACGTCGCCCGCTTCCTGGGCTTTCGCAACCTGCTGGATGGCGAGATCGTCGCCGCCGCGCCCCTGACCGTGCGCACCGCGGCGGGCGACCTGGAGGCCGCGGACAGCCCGCGGCCCTACCCGGCCGGCGCGCGGGTGGCGGTGCTGGTGCGGCCGGAGGCGGCCGAGGTGTGGCCGGAGCCTGTCCACGGGGCCGCTGCGGCCGGGAAGAACCTGCTGCCGGGCCGTCTGCTCGAAGCCTCCTTCCGGGGCAGCTATTACCTGCTGCGCACGGAGCACGCCGGCGGCGTGACGCTCGTCTGCGAGGCCTCCACGACCGCGGCGCATCTGCCGGCGGAGGGCCAGCCCATCACGCTCCGGCTGGATCCGAGCGCCATCACCATCATCGAGCGCCGGTAGAGATCGAGCGAGCGGGATGAGTGGGCTTCCATCGATATTGCCAGGAACGTATGTTCTGTTTTTGACAATTTGTCGCTTCTGCGGTATGCTGGATCCAGGCCTCCGTTTTGAGGTTCACACACAATCAGTCGATACGTGCACAGGCGAAAGGAGCCGTCAATGTACCAGAAGGTCGTCATCGTCGGGAACGTCGGCCGCGATGCGGAGATGCGCTACACCCCCAGCGGGGTGCCCGTGACCAGCTTCAGCATCGCCGTCAACCGCCGTTGGTCCAACGCCAGCGGCGAACAGCAAGAGAAGACGACGTGGTTCCGGGTCACTTGCTGGCGCAAGCTGGCGGAGACCGCGGCCCAGTATGTCAAGAAGGGCAAGCTTCTGCTGGTGGAAGGCGAGGTGGAGGCCCAGGCCTACGTGGATCGAGAGGGGAATGCCCGCGGCACGCTGGAGATGACGGCCAGCACCTTCAAGTTTCTGGGCGGGCCGCGCGATGCCGCCGAGGGCGGCGGCGCGCCCGCCGGCGGCGACGACTTCGCGGTTCACGAGGATGACATCCCGTTCTAGCCCGGACGCCCGCGATATTACGGCCCGCGCGGGGCCGGCCGACCATAAAGCCAAGACACGACGTCCAGCGTCGTGTCTTTGTGTCTGCGGCCCGGTTCGTAGTGGGCGCTTAAGCGCCTTGTCGGTCGCGGGGCGCTGAAGCGTTTACTACGAACAAATTCCCTGCTCTGGCACGGTCGGAGACCGGCCAGAGCGCGGATTGCACTAAACGCCCCGCGCCGGTCGACCGGCTATGCGGCCGCGATCTCGTCGAACAGCGCCTCCAGCGTCCGCAGATCCGCGGGCCGGACGGCGTCCCCCTTGCCGCCCCCGCGCAGCCACTTCTTGATGCCCTTCGGCTCCAGCACGGGCACGGGCGCATCGGTCACATCCAGCTCCACACGCGGATCGATGAACACGACCGCGGGCTGGACGCTCACCGTCAGATCCGGCAGCTTCGTGCGAAGCCACTCGGTCAGCTTGGCCGCCTGCAGCCGGGCCTCCTCGGTGGGGTTGCCCAGGCCCTCCTGCGCAAACAGGAGGAACAGGCGGCTGAGGCTGGGCTTGGCCCTCCACGTCTTGCCGTCGGACGACACCTTGCCCGTCTGGTCGCGCGTGATAAAGGTGTAGAGGCCCTGGGGCGACAGCAGCACATAGGGCACGGGCAGCGTCCACGCATAGAAGTGATACCGGTCGTCGAAGCCCTTCATGGCCTCTTCCAACACCTGGTCGGGCCGGGGCGAGCGCCCCCAGCGCCGCAGGTTGTAGCTGCCGAACTGCGCCAGGACGAAGCCGATTATCAGCGCGACCAGCGACACCCAGGCGATCTGGGGCCGGAAGGAGGCGGCCATGCCGACGGCGAGCACGCCGATGCCGGCCAGGCTGACGATCATGCCGAGCTTGCTGCGGCGCTTGATGAGCTTGGTATTGGAGGTGACACGCATGAGATGATTCCTCACTCCGTATATTTGCCGAGAACGATGCAGGCGTTTTGGCCGCCCAGGCCGAAGGAGTTCGAGATGGCGATGTTTACGCGGCGCTGCCGCGCGATGTTTGGCACATAATCCAGGTCGCAGCCGGGATCCGGCTCCGCGAGGTTGATGGTCGGGTGGATCGTGTCCGTGTAGACCGCCATGACTGCGGCCAGCCCCTCGACCGCGCCTGCCGCGCCGAAGCAGTGGCCGATCATGCTCTTGGTGCTGTTGACGGCCAGCCGGTAGGCGTGCTCGCCGAACACCCGCTTGATGGCCGCGGTCTCCGCGAGGTCGTTCTGTAGCGTGGCGCTGCCGTGCGCGTTGATATAGTCCACGTCCTCCGGCGCGACCCCCGCATCCTCCAGCGCCCAGCGCATCGTGCGCGCGGGGCCGACGCCGGTCGCCTCCGGCTGCGCGATGTGATATGCGTCCGCGCCCGCGGCCTGGCCGAGCAGTTCGGCATAGATGCGCGCGCCGCGGCGCCGCGCGTGTTCGAGCTCCTCCAGGACGAACATGCCCGCGCCCTCGCCGATGACGAAGCCGTCGCGCTGCGCATCGAAGGGCCGGCTCGCGGCCTGCGGCTCGTCGTTACGCGTCGAGAGCACCCGCATCGCGCCGAAGCCGGTGAAGAAGAGCATGTTCACCTGCGACTCCGTGCCGCCGGCCAGCACGATGTCCGTCCTCCCGCGGCGGATGAGCTCCAGCCCGTCGCCGATGGCTTGCGTCCCCGCGGCGCACGCGGTCACGACGGTCGAGAGCGCGCCCAGACAGCCGTGCTCCAGGCTCACATGAAACGCCGGCATATTTGCCAGGTGTTCCAGCGCGACATAGGGCGTGACGCGCACCGCGCCGTCCCTGGCGTGGCGGCTGATCGGCTCGATGAGGATGTCCGTGCCGCCCATGCCCGTGCCCAGGATCACGCCCGCCCGCTCGCGGTCCTCCTGCGCCCAGTCGATGCCGGCGTCCGCCACGGCCTCGCGCGCGGCCACGACCGCCAGTTGGCTGCAACGGGCCATGCGCCGCGCCTCCCTGGCCGGGATGTATGCGGTCGGGTCGAACCCCTTGACCTCCGCCGCGATCCGCGTGGGATATTGGGAGACATCGAAGCTGGCGACCTGGTCGACGCCGGAGCGTCCGGCCACGAACGCGGCCCAGGTGTCCGGCGCGGTATGGCCGACCGGCGTGATCGCGCCCAGCCCGGTGATGACCACCCGCCGCGGCCCCGGGCTGCCCGCGCGGCGGGCCTGCTTTTCCTCGCTGATCGTCATAACCCCTGCCAGATCTTCGGATTCCGCCGCCGATTCATGCGGCCGCGCCCTTGCGCGCCGCAAACTCGGCCCGGATCGCCTGCACCAATTCCTGCTGCGCGCTCTTCTCTGCCATCTGGATCATGGTCTGGATGGCGCGGGCGTCGCTGCGGCCGTGGCCGATGACCACGACCCCGTCCACGCCGAGCAGCGGCGCGCCGCCGATCTCCCGCCAGTCCGCCCGCTTCTTCAACGCCTTCACGCTCGGCCACAGCACGGCCAGGCCCGGCAGCGCGGCCACCGCGGCGGGCAACAGCAGCAGCAGGCCCACCTTGTTGCGCAGGCCCGCGGTGAACTGCCGCTTGAGGAGCTTGAGCATGAACGAGAAAAGCCCCTCGCTCAGCTTGATGATGACGTTGCCCGTCAGCCCATCGGCGACGACCACGTTGGCCGCGCCGCGGCCGATGTCCTTGCCCTCGACGTTGCCGACGAAGTTGAGCCCGCTGGCCTTGAGCAGGGGATAGGTCTCACGGATGAGCATGCTGCCCTTGTCCGCCTCCTCGCCGTTCGAGATGATGCCGACCTTCGGCTGCGCCAGCCCGAACATCTTGCGCGCATACAGGTTACCCATGTGCGCAAACTGGACGAGATACTCCGGCTTGCAGTCCGCGTTGGCCCCGATGTCGATGACCAGGCACGGGTCGGGCGAGGCGGGGTAGATGCTGCCCAGCGCGGGCCGCTCGACGCCGGAGATGCGGCCCAGCGCAAACAGCGCCGCGGCCATGACCGCGCCGGAGTTGCCCGCCGAGGCAAAGGCGTCCGCCCGCCCCTCCTTGACGAGCCGCATCCCGACCATGAGCGACGAGTCCTTCTTGGCGCGCACGGCCATCGTATGCTCCTCCATCGCGACCACCTCGGACGCATGGACGACCTCGATGGGCAGCCCGCTCGTGTCGCCGTGCCGGGCCAGCTCCGCGCGCACCTGCTCCTCGATGCCCACGAGGATCAGCGCCGTGCCGCGCTCGCGCGCCTCGGCCACCGCGCCCGCCACCACCACGCCCGGCGCGTGGTCGCCGCCCATGGCGTCGACGACGATCTTCATGCTCGACCTCCCACAAGCCCGTGCGGCTCATCTTCCAGCAAGGCGTATGCGCCCAGCCCCAACACGCCCGGCCCGGCCAGCGCGGCCAGGACAGGCCCCACGTCGTAGATGAACTCCTCGGCCACGTTCAGGACGCGGCGCGCCGCGACGGCCAGCTCGCCCGCCTGTTCCGCCGCGTTCGCGTGGGCGACGGCCATGCGGATGGGCCGGTCGCCCACCGCGTCGACCGCGCGATCCAACAGAGCCTCCAGCGCACGGCGCTGGCCGCGCGCCTGGCCCGTCGGCTCCAGCAGCCCGTTGCCCGCGCTGATGATAGGCTTGATGCTGAGCAGGTCGCCCACCGCGCCGCGCACCTTCGGCACGCGGCCGCTGGCCACCAGATGCTTCAGGCTGGCCGGGACGAAGGCCAGGAACGTCCGCTGGCGGATGTCGGCCAGCCGCGCCAGCACCGCGTCGGTCGGCCAGCCGGCCTGGGCCAGCTCGCCGGCCGCGATCGCCTGCCAGCCCCCGGCCAGCGAGACGTGCTCCGAATCCCAGGGATACACCTTGAGCGGCGCGTCCTCGGCCGCGATGACCGCGCTGCCCAACGTGCCGCTGAGCCGGCCGGACACGCACACCACGATGACCTCGTCCGCGCCCTCCGCGGCCGCCTGCTCATACGCCTTCAGGAAGGCCGCGGGCACGGGCTGCGACGTCGTCGGCGGCCGCTCCGCCGCGGCCAGCCGCACGTAGAAGTCCGCCAGCGACAGCTCGGAGTGAAGGAAGCTCTCCTCGCCGAAATTGACGCTCGCCTGCACCTCGATGATGCCCAGCCGGGCAAGCTGCTCGGCAGGCACGCTGGTGCTGGAATCGGTGACGATCTTGAGGCTCATGGCGATCCCCCGTGCTGTTCAGGTCGGCCGCGCGGGGCCGGCCCTGCGCTGTGCGCTATTCTTGCAATGGAGCAGGGCCAGTATACTTTACCTCAGCCGCCTTGACAAAACCTTCCCCCGCCTCGCTTGTGCGCCACGTCGATGACAGAGCATGCTGCGCCCCTTTTCGCCCCGGTTTAATGCCCCCAACCGGCCAAAGGATTTGACATGCCCGTCCCCTCGGTGCTAAGATGGCCGCAATGTGCGGCGTGACGTATGGCCAGGGGCCTGTTGTTGACAGGCGACCGAGAAGCGGTATAATATGTCCACGATGCCCCCGTGGTGGAATTGGCATACACGGCAGGTTGAGGGCCTGTGCCCATAAGGGCGTGCCCGTTCGAGTCGGGCCGGGGGCATTTCTGAGACGCTCCACGTTTCTCTCATGGACACCCGAACGCGGATAAAAACGGCCTGACCGGGGTGATGGCCCCCGGGGGCCGCTTTTGTTTGTAAAGGGGGCTGTACATCGCCGTAGCTCCCGACAGCCGAACACAACGAGCCACACCGTCGTAGCAGCATAGTATGCAATAACGCCAGCCCACCGCGACGTCTCGCCGGGTCTTAGGGTCGATCCGAAAAGCGCTGGGGCCGGTCTCTGACCGTGCCCCTGGCTCGGTAGGCTCAACGCAGTTGAGCACGACCGGGCCGAGCAATTTTCGGATAGATTCTCAGCGGCCGGCCCACGAGCACGTCACAGCGATGTGGGCGCTCCGGGCGGTTCGACATCCGCCCGCTGCTGGCGCGTATGGCAGCGGGCTGGCGCGTCTGAACAGGACGCGCACCCCATCCCAGGTTCACCGGCGTGGGCCCGCGGAGCGCGGAAGCGATTCGAGCGCGCCGGACAGGATGCAGGCATATGAAGGAAACGCTCCTCGAGAAGATTCGCGACCATCGGGCGACGGTCGCGGTGATAGGACTCGGTTACGTCGGGTTGCCGCTCGTCGTGGCTTTCGCCGAGCGCGGCTTCCCCGTCATCGGCATCGACGTCGATGCGCAGAAGGTCGCCGCGCTGAACCGCGGCGAATCCTACGTCCAGGACATCCCTTCCGCGCGGCTCCAGGCCATCCGCGCCAACTTCCGGGCGACGGCCAGCTACGCCGCGCTGACGGAATGCGACGCCGCGATCATCTGCGTCCCGACCCCCCTCAACAAGACGCGCGACCCCGATGTCCGCTATCTGATCGCGGCCGGCGAATCCATCGCCCAATACATCCACCCGGACATGCTGATCGTGCTCGAATCCACCACCTATCCGGGCACGACCGAGGAGCTGCTTCTGCCGATGCTGGCCGGCCCGGCCGCGCTGGCCTGCCGCGAGGTGGCCGCGGCGCTGTACGCCGAGGCGATCGAGCAGGTCGTGCCGGTCTCCTCCACCCAGACCGCCGAGATGGTGAAGCTGCTGGAGAACACCTTCCGCGCGGTCAACATCGCGCTGGTCAACGAGACCGCCATCATGTGCGACAAGCTGGGCGTCGATGTCTGGGAGGTCATCGAGGCGGCCGCGACCAAGCCCTACGGGTTCATGAAGTTCACCCCCGGCCCCGGCGTCGGCGGCCACTGCATCCCGCTGGATCCGCACTATCTTTCCTGGAAGCTCAAGACCCTGAACTATAACGCGCGCTTCATCCAGCTTGCCGGCGAGATCAACACCGACATGCCGCGCTATTGGGTGGATAAGGTGCAGGATGCGCTGAACTCTGCGGGCAAGGCCCTCAAGGGCAGCCGCGTGCTGGTGCTGGGCGTGGCCTACAAGAAGGATATCGATGACGTGCGCGAGTCGCCCGCGCTGGACATCATCGAGCTGTTGCGCGGCAAGGGCGCCCAGGTCAGCTATCATGACCCTTATGTCCGCACGCTGACCCACAACGGCCGCGGGCTGAGCACGGAGCCGGATCTCGATCAGGCGCTGGCGGCGGCCGACTGCGTCATCATCGTGACGGATCATTCGATCTACGACTGGGCAAACATCCTGCAGCAGGCGGCCCTCGTGGTGGACACGCGCAACGTCCGGCCATAGCGGCCCGCCAGCATCTCTCTCACACGGAGGAATTTCCGCGGCTATGTCGTCACCGTCTTCCGCTCCCGCTCTTACCCGCTTGATCGAGCCGTATGGCGGCAAACTGGTCGATCTGATGGTTCCCGCAGAGGCGCTGGATGCCGTCAAGGCGTATGCCAGCACGCTGCCGTCGCTGCAAGTGTCCGAACGCATCGTCTGCGACCTGGAGTTGCTCGCAACCGGCGCGTTCTCCCCGCTGGACCGCTTCATGGGCCAGGCCGATTACCAGCGCGTGCTGGACGAGATGCGGCTGGCGGACGGCACGCTCTTCCCGCTGCCCATCACGCTGCCGGTCGAGCCGGCCGACGACATCCAGGTCGGCCGCGATCTTGCGCTGCGCAATGCCAAGAACGAGCTCCTGGCCGTCATGACGGTCGAGGAGATCTACCCGTGGGATAAAGACGAATGCGCGCAGAAAGCGCTCGGCTCCACCGACCTGCGCCATCCGCTGGTGGCCGAGATGGTGCGCTGGGGCAGCCTGAATATCTCCGGCAGGCTCCAGGTGCTCCAACTGCCGATCCACTACGATTTTCGCGATCTGCGCCTGACCCCGGCGCAGGTGCGCGAGCGGCTGGCAAGCTTCGGCCACCCGAATGTCGTCGCCTTCCAGACGCGCAACCCGCTGCACCGCGTGCACGAGGAGCTGACCAAGCGGGCCGCGCAGTCGATCGACGGCGTGCTCCTGCTGCACCCGGTCGTCGGCATGACGAAGCCCGGCGACGTGGATCACTTCACCCGCGTGCGCACGTACAAGGCACTGGCGGAGAACCACTATGACCCGGATCGCATCCTGCTCTCCCTGTTGCCGCTGGCAATGCGGCTGGCCGGCCCGCGCGAGGCGGTCTGGCACGCGATCATCCGCCGCAACCACGGCGCGAACCATCTGATCGTGGGCCGGGATCACGCGGGGCCGGGCAACGACTCCACCGGCAAGCCCTTCTACGGCCCCTACGATGCGCAGGAGCTCGTGGCCAAGCACGAGGCCGAGATCGGCGTCAAGATGATCCCGTTCCGCCAGTTCGTTTATCTGCCGGACGAGGATCGCTACGAGGAGGTCAGCAAGGTGCCGGCGGGCGCGAAGACCGCGGATATCTCGGGCACGCAGGTGCGCCGCGACTATCTGAACGCGGGCCGGCTGCTGCCCGAATGGTTCACCCGCCCCGAGGTGGCCGAGATCCTGGCGGAGAGCTATCCTCCGCGGCATAAGCAAGGCGTCTGCATCTGGTTCACCGGTCTGAGCGGCGCAGGCAAGTCGACCACCGCCGAGGTGCTGACGCAGCTCCTGCTGGAGTTCGGCAAGACGCTGACCGTGCTGGACGGCGACGTGGTGCGCACGCATCTGTCGAAGGGCCTGGGCTTCTCCAAGGAGGATCGCGACACCAACATCCGGCGCATCGGCTGGGTGGCCGCGGAGATCACGCGGCACGGCGGCACGGCGGTCTGCGCGGCGATCAGCCCGTACCGCGCCATCCGCAACGAGGTGCGCGCGATGGTCGGCACGGATCACTTCGTCGAGGTGTTCGTGGACACGCCGATCGAGGTGTGCGAGCAGCGCGACTACAAGGGCATGTATGCGAAGGCGCGTCGCGGGGAGATCAAGGGCTTCACCGGCATCGACGATCCCTACGAGGCCCCGGAGCACCCGGAGATCACGCTCGACACGGTCAACAACACGCCCGAGGAGAACGCGCGCAAGATCATCGAGTACCTTGCCAAGCAGGGGCTGCTGCGCGCCAACGGCAACGGGAGCTGATAGAACGCTGATGGCGCTGATGGTCATGATGGACGCTGACACTTTTATGATTCAGCGTTCATCTGGCGATCAGCGTCATCGGTTGGGCTGAGTATGGACGAGAACAACCTGGCGTTAGGGGAGCCGGTGGTGGCATATGAGACCGGCTCCTTCAAGCATAGTGACCTGACTGAACGGATCATCCGGATCTACTTCGAGGTTTACAATGCGCTCGGCCACGGCTTTCTGGAGAAGGTGTATGAGAATGCCATGGCTCTGCGCTTGCAGCGGAATGGCATGCAGGTGCGGCAGCAGCAGCCCATCAATGTGTTCTTTGATGGCCAGATTGTAGGCGACTACTTTGCCGATCTGGTAGTTGACGACCTGATCATCCTTGAGCTCAAGGCGGTTGAAGCCCTGGCCTTGGAACATGAGGCCCAGTTGATCAACTACCTGAAAGCGACCAGGTATGAGGTCGGCCTGTTGCTTAACTTCGGCCCCAGGCCAAAGATCATCCGCAAGGCGTATGCCAACGAACGCAAGTCCCTGCTCGCGGAATAGAACGTCATCAGCGTTACAGTAAATGTAACCAATCAACGCCAATCATGATCATCAGCGTGATCAGCGTTCTATTGCGCAAGAGAAATCAGCGTCGATCATGACCATCAGCGTCATCAGCGTTCTATTCAGCGTGCCAAAAAACACGGAAAATCAGCGTCAATCATGATCATCAGCGTGACCAGCGTTCTATTCCAGGAGGCGTCATGAAGGGCATTATCCTGGCAGGCGGGGCGGGGACGCGGCTCTATCCGCTGACGATCGCCGTCAGCAAGCAGATGTTGCCGGTCTACGACAAGCCGATGATCTATTATCCGCTCTCCATGCTGATGCTGGCGGGCATCCGCGAGATCCTGGTCATCAGCTCGCCGGAGGCCCTGCCGGCGTTCCGCACGCTCCTGCGCGGGGGCGAGCAGTGGGGGCTGAGCTTCGCGTATGCGGAGCAGCCCACCCCGCGCGGCCTGGCGGACGCCTTCATCATCGGCCGCGAGTTCGTCGCGGGCCAGCCGGCCTGCCTCATCCTCGGCGATAACATCTTCTACGGCCACGGCCTGCCGGCCCAACTGCGCGCCGCGGCCCGCCTGACCGAGGGCGCGCTGGTCTTCGCATACCCGGTCAAGGACCCGCAGCGCTACGGTGTCGTCGAGTTCGATGCGACCGGCCGCGCCATCAGCATCGAGGAGAAGCCACAGCAGCCGAAGTCGCACTATGCCGTGCCCGGCCTCTATTTCTACGACGGCCAGGTCAGCGACATCGCGGCCAACCTGCGGCCCTCCGCGCGCGGGGAGATTGAGATCACCGACGTCAACCGCACCTATCTGGCGCGCGGCCAGTTGCGCGTCGACCAGATGGGCCGGGGCGTCGCCTGGCTGGACGCCGGCACGCACGAGACGCTGCTGCAAGCCAGCGGGTTCGTCCAGGCCGTCCAGGAGCGGCAGGGCATGATGATCTCCTGCCCGGAGGAGATCGCCTATCGGATGGGCTACATCACGCGCGATGCGCTGCTCGCCCAGGGCCAGGCGATGCGCGGGAACGGGTACGGGCAGTATCTGATCCGCCTGGCGGAGGCGGGGCTGGGGTGAGAGGGATGTCCTTGGCTGTCACACCTGGGGTGTGGTTATTGGTTGCACACATGAAGGTAGGTAGCTCATGCCTCAAGCCCGAGGACTAAGAGCAGCAGCACTACTATCTGCCCTTGTATTCATTCTAACCAAGCTTCTTCTTCTGCCACACAATCTCGCCGCCCTTCAGTATCTGACTATTGTGGTTAGCCCGGACGCTACAAGTACTACATTGACTATGCTTCCGCCGGCGCATGCCCGGAGCGATTTGCTACTAGCAAAGCTAGCGTTGCAAGAAGGACGCTATGATTCAGCGTTGGCGGCTGTATTACCTGCAGCCCAACAGGGAGACAGACTGGCAGGTCGTTTAGCTGGAGAAGTCTATTGGAGCCTAGGGCAAGATAATGAAGCGGCGGCGGTCTGGGGTCAGTACTCCGACCTGGACTCTCTTTCCAATGCTGGCGAGGCCAAACTTGCAGCTAACCAACCCGAGCAAGCACTTACTTATCTGCAAATGGCATCTCAGATAGATGACGAGCGCGTTGCCCTGTCCCTGGCAAGTTCGTTGAATGCTTCGGGCAAAATCGATGAGGCTGAAGCAGTGCTCGAGAATGCATTGGGCCGTCATCAGAGGTCTCCGCGTCGAACGTCGTGGTTCTATCAACTAGTCTCCATTCAGCGCGATAAGGAGGATTGGTCTGGAGCAAAGTCAACAATTGCATCGTGGCAAAGCGAGTTCCCATCCGATATGAATGCACTGATACAGGAGGGGTGGCTGCACTACGACAGAGACGGGAATCCTGAGGGAGCTATGCGTGTCTTCCAACAGGTTATCAATACGGCCTCACAAGATAGCATAGGGTACCTCAATATGGCACACCTTCGGTCGTTACAGAATCAATTCCTGGACGCGGAATCTTATTATGCTTTAGCAGCGTCTTTGGATGCGCAGATTCCCCAGTCTTGGATGCTCGAGAGAGCAAACAACCTCGTCGCGGCAGGTGAGCTGGATCGTGCCCTTGGACTATTCGCCGATATGCTGCAGAAGTATCCTTCATTCGCCTATGGATATTACGCCCAGGCCTGGGCCTACCACCTCAGTGGTCAGCCTATAAAAGCCCTAGAGGCAATGGAAACCGCACTGCAAACAATGAATGCTAAACAGTGGCATTATCTCAGAGCCGGACGTATTGCGGAGGAAGCCGGCGAACATGAGAAAGCGACTGCCTTCTACGAGAAAGCCCTCAGTATTGATCCAGAAAACAGTGAAGTACAGGCAGCACTTCAGCGTGTTGCAGAGAACACGCCATAGAAAGTCCTGAAACAGAGTAAAGAGCTTGCGTACTTTTTTTGCTAGTCTGGGACAGTCCAACTCACACTCAAGCATGCGGCAAGTCGTTATGAACACCAGTTGGCTGTTTGCTGACCGAGCGATAGCTTTGCTCGTAGGGCTTTTCCTGGGGGCGTGGTTAGCACGTTATCTTGCACCCGCACAATTCGGTCAGTACAATTATGCTGTCGCGTTTTCCGCGCTATTTGCGCCTCTTGCCAGCCTTGGACTTGCAAGTCCAACTATACGCGAACTAGTTCGTACACCTACATACAAGGGAACAATTCTTGGGACAGTTTTTGTCTTGCAGCTAATAGCTGGCACTCTTTCGTTTGTGATTGCTGTTGCCGGCGGTCATCTACTGCATCGATACGATGCCCTGACTG
>MWBF01000036.1 GCA_002068935.1 Chloroflexi bacterium ADurb.Bin325 | reverse complement strand
GAGCTCCGCTACGACGCACTGGAAGCGGCCGCGGGGCAGGGCGTCGGCCGGCGCGCCGGGCCGGTCTGGCTGCCCCATCTGCACGGCGGGTCGGGCACGCCGGAGGGCGACCTGGCAAGCCTCGCCGCGCTGGTCGGCCTCCGCTCGGATCACGAGCCGGGCGACCTGTTCCGCGGGCTGCTCGAATCGCTGGCGTTCTGGCTGCGCCACAACGTCGAGGCGATGGCGGCCCTGACAGGTCAGGCCCTGGCCGGTCAGCCCGCGACCGGCGTGATCCTGACCGGCGGCACGACGCGCCTGCACCTGCTCAATCAACTCAAGGCCGACGTGCTGAACCGGCCGGTCGTCGTGTCGGATGCGCCGGAGGCCGCCGCGCTCGGCGCGGCGCTGCTGGCCGGCCTCGGCGTCGGCGTCTTTCGCTCCCCGGCGGAGGCCGTCGCGTCCGTGCAGTATGGCCGCACGATCATCGAGCCGCAGCCGGAACACGTCGAATGGTACGCCGCGCTCTACCGCGATGTCTACCGGCGGCTGTACGACGACCTGCGCGACGTCAACCACCGGCTGGCCGCGATGGGCAGGTAGGCGGCCCCTCCCCCTCTCCTGAAGTGCGAAAAGCCGCACTTCGGGAGAGGGGGTCGGGGGGTGAGGTCACCGCATCAGATGCCTTTTAAGCGCGGCCTCATCCACCTCCACCCCGATGCCCGGCGTGTCGCGCACCTCGACCCAGCCGCCGTGCTGCTCGACGGGCCGATCCACGAGGTCGAACTGCACCGGGCTCTGCTTCGGCTTGAGCTCGAAGATGATATGGTTGGGCGCGGTCGCGGTCAGATGCAGGCTCGCCGCGGTCAGCACCGCGCCGCTCCACGCGTGCGCGTTGACATGGCGGCCCGCGGCGTGCAGCAGCCGGCTCACCCGCTGCCAGCCGGTCACGCCCTCCGCGCGGCCCGCATCCACCAGGACGATGTCGCCGATGCCCCGCTCGATCAGGCGGCGGTAGTCGTTGACTGTCCACAGCCGCTCGCCGGTCGCGATGGGCGTCTGGATCGCATCGCGCAGCCGCAGATAGCCGTCCCAGTCCTCGTAGGGCAGCGGGTCCTCGATCCAGCGGATGTCGTGCTGCTCGAACCCGCGCACGACCCGGACGGCCTGCATGACCTCGTAGCGCACCTTGTAGCCGATGTCCACCATGAAGTCCACGTCCGGGCCGATGGCCGCGCGCACGGCGGCCACGAAATCCAGGTCGCGGCGCATGTCCTGGCCGAGCCGCGCAGCGCCCTTCTTGCCGAAGCCGACCTTCAGCGCGGTGTAGCCCTGGCCGGCCATGTCCGCCAGCTCCGCGGCCAGCGCGTCGATCGTGGCCTTGTTCGGGTGGCTGCTGGCGCACGCGCGCACCCGCTCCGTCACCTTGCCGCCGAGCAGCCGATGGAGCGGCTGGCCGAGCGCCTTGCCCTTGAGATCCCACAGCGCCATGTCCAGCGCGCTGAGCGCAAAGCAGCCGATGCCGCTGTCGCCGTACCACCACATGTGGTCGCGCTGCGCCAGCCAGAGCGCCTCCACATCCTCGACCTCGCGGCCCAGCACGACGGCGGCCAGCCCGCCGCGCACGATCTCCGCCGCGGCCAGCGTTGGTTCCGGCCAGATGGTCACGGCCTCGCCCCAGCCGCACACCCCGCTCGCGCCCTCGACGCGCACGAGCAGCAGATGGCGCGTGCTGTCGCAGTCGTTCGGCTCCGTATAGGCGAGGGGAAACGCATCAACCCGGTTAATCCTCATAGCTGCTCCCGTCCGACGTAATGAGAAACGAGGAATGAGTAAAATAATCGGGCACGGACCTTTTTACCCGTTGCCCATTCCTCGTTATGCATCCATCAGACCTTTCCCTTGCTGTCGATCAGCGCGTTCAGCTTCTCGCGGTAATATTTGAACTGCTCCCAGGTGACGCCGGGCGAGATCAGGTGGTCGCCGAACGGGATGTAGCCGCCCTTCTCCAGCAGCGCGGCCACCGGCTCGAGGAACTCGTCGATGCGCTGCGGGCCGAGCGCCATGTCGTACTTCGGGATGCCGCCCATCATCTGGAACTGCGGGTAGAGCTCGCGCGCCTTGACCACGTCCATGCCCGCGCTGACCTCCATCGGGTAGCAGCCCGTCACGCCGACCTCGATGAGCCAGGGGATGACCGGCTCGCAGTTGCCATCGGTGTCCACGAGGATGATGTTGACGCCCCTGCCCTTGAGGAAGTCGGTGACGCGGCGGTAACAGGGGGCCATGAAGCGGGTGAAAATCTTCTTGGAGATGAGCGGCCCCTTGGTGGACGACATATCCTCCCAGATGTGGCAGCAGTCCGGCGTCACATCCTTCAAGATCTCCTCCCAGATGGCGATCCACAGGTCGGTGAAGTGGTTGAGGACATCGGTCACGAGGTCGGGCGCGTCGTAATACATGAGGAAGACGTTCTCGTAGCCCATCAGGTGGACCAGCGTGCCGAAGAAGCCGCACGGATAGCCGCCGACGGCCAGCGGATAGTCGCGCGTCTTGTACTCCTCGACCCATTCGTCCCAGTTGGCCGGGAAGCGGTCGCGGATGTTGTCCAGCCGCAGCCGCGACTTCTTGAGCGCCTGCCAGCTCGGCCAGTCCCGGATGGGCCAGTCGAGCGCGGTGGGGATGACGCCCGTCTCCTTGTGGAAGCGCCGCTTGACGCCGTCCACGTCCATGTAGTCCAGGTAGTGCTCGTCCTCGGCCAGCACGTGCGGCTCGAACATGGGATAGAAGACCTGCTCGACCGGCACCTGCGCGGTGCTCCGGTCGAAGCCGAAGTAGTCCATCACGTCGAGCGCCAGCGGGAAGCCCTGGCTTGGCCAGTAGAGCCCGCCGCCCCAGGTCGCGATGCCCGGCGGCAGCGGGATGCGCTGCTCGCGCTCGTCGTAGTACTTCTCGAGATAGGTGCGGTTCTTGCGCCAGGCGTGCGTCCAGGCGGGGGTGTAGACCGAGGCGTTGATGGTGGTCAGCCGCGTCGGGATGTTTGTCCCGAACTTCTCCGGCAGCCCCTCCGTGTACCACTGGTTGATGTTCTCGCCCCAGAAACCGAACTCCCATTTGAGGGTGCGTACGTCGGTATTGAAGTTCATCACCTCGAGAAATCGTTCGCGACTGTTCATCTTGCTCTCCTTGACCAGGACGGGAATAGAACGCTGATGACGCTGATAGTCATGATTAACACTGGTTTTTTTGTATTTATATATAGATCAAGAGGAAAATCAGCGTTTATCCATCTCATCAGCGTCAATCAGCGTTCTATTCATCTCCGATCTCCACGAATTCCAGCCCCAGCAGCCGCGCGAGCTTGCGGATGGTGCGGATGTGATGGCCGACGCCCAGCGCGCAGTGGTGCGTGGGGCCCTGCTCAGACCAGCGGTTCATGAACTCCGCCGGGTCCAGGCCGAACTTGAGGCGCGAGTTGGTGTTGCCGATCTCCATGCGCGGGCCGGGGATGCATTCGCCCTCCGCGGCGAGCAGCTTGAGCCGGCCGTCGCCCGTCTGCGTCATGGCGAGGATGGTGATGGGGCCGTTGCGGACGTTGAACTCGACCGAGACGCCGAAGCCTCGCTTGCCGTGATACAGTCCCAGCCCGCGCAGCACCGGCTTGCCCTCCGCGATCGCGACGTGGCCCGGCCCGTCGTGGCCCATCAGGATGAAGTCCTCGTTGAAGTCCATCGCATAGAACTCGGTGTACGAGCCGCCCGCGCCGAGTCGATCCATGATGAGCATCGCGATGCAGTTCTTCAGGTCGCCCTCGCCGGAGGCGGGCACCCCGCGGCCGGTGAGCAGCGAGTTGCCGACGATGACGCCCGCGCCGAGCTCCTCGTTGGCGTTGCCGTTGAGCCCGCGATAGTAGTATGCGAGGCCATCGAGGCTGAAGTCCGCGACCAGGCGATCCAGCCCGCAGGCGACCTTTGCGGCCCAGCGCAGCGCCTCCTCCGTGACCGGCTGCGAGATCCTGTCGCGGCCCGGCTGCGCGATGTCGAAGACCGCGCGGATCTCCCCGATCTTCGCCTCGATCTCCGCGTCCGTGACCTGCTCGACGCGCGCGTGCAGGTCGTCCATCTCCAGCACCTCGACATGCGCGCCGAGCTGGCCGTGGTGCATGGTGAAGTCGGAGTACATGTCGAGCATGCCGGGGTAGGTGTGGCCGAGGAAGCCGATGCGCGCCCGGCTCAGCTCGGCCAGGATGCCCGCGGCCGTCACCCAGTCCGCGATCTCGTCCCAGGCGCGGTCGAAGTAGCGCGCGGCGTGGCCCTCGGCCGGGTTCAGCAGCCCGCTGACGACGTTGAACTGGATGCGGCTGCGGCTGAACGCGTTGGAGATCTCCGGCACGCAGCACGCGGAGCAGTGGGCCAGCCATTCGCCGGTGTCGGTGTTGGGATAGTCGAGCGCGGGCGCGGGCTGGAGGTTGAGCACGAGGACGGGCGCGCGACGGCGCTGCACCGCGGGCAGCACCTGCGACGAGGTGGCATACGTCCCGACGTAGCACACGATCAGATCCACGTTCTCTCGCGCGAACAGGTCTCCCGCGCGCTGCGCGGCGGGCGCGCTGTCCACCAGCCCGGCAGACACGACCTCCGCGCCCATCCCCCTCAGCCGCCGCTCGACCCCGGCCTGATAGCCCTCCAGCCGCTCGCGCAGCCCCTCGAACTGCGGCCAGTATGCGGCCAGCCCGATCCCGAAGATACCGACTTTCGCCTGTGGTTTACGCGCCATGATATTCTCCCGATACATCTGTCCATCTGAAAAGCGCTGGGGCCGGCCTCTGACCGTGCCCCTGGCCCGGCCGGAGACCGGCCAGAGCAACTTTCGGACAGGTTTATAGCTCACGCAAACGCAAAGTCTGACTTTGTCCTGGCGTCCTTTGCGCCTTTGCGTGAGATAACAGCGGCAGTCAGAACGCAACTATCGAACCATCTCACGCAAACGCAAAGCCTGATTTTGCCCTGGCGCTCTTTGCGCCTTTGCGTGAGACAGCCTCATCCTACGCGGCCTCCAACACGATCACCCAATCCTGGAACACGGGCGGCTTGGGCACGGGGTAGCCCGCTTCGACGCCGCCGGTCACTTCGCCCAGCGGGTGTTCGTTGCCCGTCTTCGGGTCGAAGAAGAACGCGCGGTAGGGCCTGCCCGCGGCCAGCCCCTTGACGAACATCCGCCCGCTCCACGCGGCCCAGATTGCGTTGGCGGGCAGGAAGGCGATCACGACCTCGCCCGGGATGCCCGCGGCGTAGGCCGCGATCCGGTTGTCGGGCGTCTGGTGCGGATCGAGCCATTCCGGGTGCGCCTCGAAGCGCGGCCAGTCGTAGCGTGTGAGCAGCCGCTTTGCCAGCCCGAGCTGGCCGGAGCCGGGCAGCCGGTAGGCGTCGTCCCACGACGGCCCGCCCCACGCAGTGCCGTGCGGCGACGCGCCGTAGGGCTGCTCGCGGCGGTTGAGCTGCCACAGCCCGTTTGCGCCGTAGGTGTGGCCGGCCGCGCCGCTCAGCAGACACGACCAGAACACGAACCGCTGGATCTCCTCGCGGCTCGATTCGAGGATCCCCTCGTAGTTGACCTCCCCGACGAGCACCGGCAGCTTTGGCTCGTGCGCCAGCGCCTTATGCAGCAAGTTGACCGTGTCCGCAAGGCTGGCGTAGCCGCCGTGCCCCGTCTGGAGCATATCCACGTCGAGCACGGACGGGTCGGCCACCTGGTCGTGGCCCAACTGGGTCGGGTGGATGGTGATGGGGTTCTTGTGGCCGTCCAGCCCGCGGATATACTCCGCGATCGCCTGCCAGCGGCCGCGCAGCTCCGCGCGCTTGGCCTCCTCCTGGCCCGCGGGCGGGTGCTTCAGGTAGTAGAACATGAGCGCCTCGCCCGCGACGCACCAGATGACCGGGTATGCGCCCCAGCGCGCGACGATGTTGCGCCAGTGCTTGCGGATGACCTCGTCGCCGGCAAAGTCGAGGTAGTAGCCCCAGCAGCCGACGATGCACGGCGCGATGCCCGCGCGCACGAGATACGCGATGCGCACGTCCGCCGCGTCGAAATAGGCCGGGTTGATGCGGCTCCAGTCCGGCTCCCAGGGGAAGCCGGCCTCGTTTGCCCCGCGCGGGTCGAACGCGGGCATGTCCGGGTAGAGGCCCGCGACGATCTGCACGACCGTGAAGCCCTTGGCGACGCGGTCCGCGGCCAGCTCGCGGAACTCGTCGGGCCAGTGCAGCCGGTTGCACAGCCCCATCCACCAGGTGTCGCCGAGCCAGAAGAAGGGCGCGCCGTCCTGGTGCTGCAAGTGACGGCGGTCGGGCGCCATCTGCAACGGGCCGTGGCTGAAGAGCGGGTGGCTGCCGGCATACGCCGTGACCTCGACCGCCCCCTCGACGCCGTGCAGGTCGGGGTTGCTCGCGTCGGAGCAGGCGGTGCGGAAGCGGTGCACGCCGACCACAGGCGACGAATAGCGCACGCCCCAGGTCTGTTCGCCGGCCCAATACGCGGGCACGGTGCGCGCCTGGCCGTCCGGCCCGGTGAAGGTGACGTCCACCTCGATCTCGTTGAAGGGGTCCGCATAGCTGCGGCTCGATGTAAAGCGCCATTCTGCGATGTGGTTCTGGGCGATGTGTTGCATGGCCGTGTCCTTTGTTGGATGGGGGTCGATTGGCTGATGCGAAAGTAACACGCGGCGGGAAGATTGTCAAAACGGGCAGAGCAGGGGGTATAATATCTGCACGCCATCCGCCATCTACATCGGGAGAGCTGCCATGCCTTACGAACCCACCCGCGCATCCCTGTCCGCGCACCCGCTGCCCGACTGGTTCAACGACGCCAAGTTCGGCATCTTCATCCACTGGTTTCCTTCAGCGGTGGCCGGCTGGGCGCCGCTCAGCGGGGAGCTGACGCAGATCATCAAGGCGCACGGCTTCCGCTACTGGCTGAAGAACAACCCCTACACCGAGTGGTACGCCAACAGCCTGCGCATCCCCGGCAGCCCGGTTCAGGCGTATCACCGCGAGACCTATGGCGCGGACTTTCCCTACGACGGCTTCATGCCGCTCTTCCGCGCGGCCAGCGAGAAGTGGGACGGCGACGCCTGGGCCGACGCGTTTGCGGCCGCGGGCGCGCGCTACGTCGTGATGGGCACGAAGCACCACGATGGCTTCCTGCTCTGGCCGAGCTGGCATCCGAACCCGTTCAAGCCGGACTATCAGTTGCAGCGGGATGTCATCGGCGAGCTGGCCGCCGCGGTGCATGCCCGCGGCATGAAGCTGGGGCTGTACTATTCGGGCGGGCTGGATTGGACGTTCAACGACCATGTCCTCGCGGATGTCGACGACCTGGTGGCCGCGGTCCCGCAGCAGCCGGAGTATGCGGCCTATGCCGAGGCCCACTGGCGCGAGCTGATCGAGCGGTACGAGCCGGCGGTGCTGTGGAACGATATCGGCTTCCCCTACGCCGCAAACCTGCTCAAGCTCTTTGCCGACTATTACAACACGATCCCCGACGGCATCGTCAATGACCGCTTCCTGCAGGCCAACCTGGGCCAGCCCGGCAGCCTGCGCTCCCGGCTGATCCGCGGGGCCATCCGACTGTTGATGCCGCTGCTGATGAAGCGACAGGGCGGGCTCGGCTCGCCCAGCGGCGGGCCGCCCGCGGACTTCAGGACGCCCGAATACGCCGCGGCCAAGGGCATCGAGGCGCGCAAGTGGGAGGCGTGTCGCGGGATGGGCTACTCGTTCGGCTACAACCGGCTGGAGACCGACGAGCACATGATCGCGCCGGACGAGCTGGTGCGCTCGTTCGTGGACATGGTCAGCAAGAACGGCAACCTGCTGCTGAACGTGGGGCCGATGGCCGACGGCACGATTCCGGAGATCCAGATGCGCCGGCTGGCCGCGATGGGCGCCTGGCTCAAGGTGAACGGGGAGGCCATCTACGGCACGCGGCCGTGGACGCGCGCGGAGGGCCAGACGGCCGCGGGCACGCCGATCCGCTTTACGCGGCGCGGGGACGCGCTCTACGCGATCCTGCTCGACACGCCGCCGGCCGCGCCGGTCGTCATCCGCGACCTGGCTCTGCCCGCGGATGCGCAGGCGCACCTGCTGGGCCGGGCCGAGCCGCTCCGCTGGACGCAGCAGGACGCGGACATCGTGTTGGATGCGCCGCAGCCGTGGCCCGCGTCCCCGGCCCACGCGCTGCGCTTTGCGCCCGTCCACGCGTGATATTCCGAACCGAGGCTCACGCAAAGATGCAAAGAGCGCCAAGAAGGCTGAAGAATCATCTTTGCGTCCTTTGCGCCTCTGCGTGAGATCGAAGCCCCGGCAAACGGCTCACGCAAAGCCGCAAAGAGCGCCAAGGGATTTGAAGAATCATCTTTGCGTCCTTTGCGCCTCTGCGTGAGATCGAAGCGCATGTTTTGCTGTGGCACGGTCAGAGACCGGCCACAGCGGGTGTATGACCGGCCACAGCGGGTGTATGACCGGCCACAGCGGATGCATGACCGGCCACGGCGCGCGTTATTGCATAACGACAGGAGGTCATTCTTTTGAAGGCGGTTCAACTGATCGAAATCGGCCGGCCGCTGGAGCTGCGCGAGGTCGCGGTTCCCGCGCTGGCTGCCGGCGATGTGCTGGTGCGCATCCGCGCCGCGGGCATCTGCCACTCCGACGCCCATTACCGCGCGGGCGTCTCCTATGCCGGGCCGCTGCCCCTGACGCTGGGTCACGAGGTGGCCGGCGAGGTCGCCGAGGTCGGCGCGGGCGTGACGCGGGTCAAGCCCGGCGACCGCGTCTGCCTGCACTATCTCGTCACGTGCGGCCAGTGCCGCTACTGTAACATGGGCCAGGAGCAGTTCTGCGTGCAGGGACAGATGATCGGCAAGCACCGCGACGGCGGCTATGCGGAGTCTATCGCGGTCCCGGAGCGCGGGGTCATCGCGCTGCCCGCGGAGATCCCCTTCGAGCACGCCGCGATCATGATGTGCTCCTCCGCGACCTCGTTTCACGCGCTGCGCAAGGCGCGGCTCCAGGCGGGCGAGACCGTCGCAGTGTTCGGCGCGGGCGGGCTGGGCATGTCGGCCATCCAGCTTGCACGGGGATTGGGCGCGCGCGACGTATATGCGGTGGACATCAACCCGGACAAGCTGGCGCTGGCCGAGTCGTTCGGCGCGACGCCGATCGACGCGCGCGCGGCCGACCCGGTGGCGGAGCTGCGCCGGCTGACGGATGGCCGCGGGGTCGATGTGGCGGTAGAGCTGATCGGGCTGCCGCTGACCATGCGCCAGGCCGTGCAGTCGCTCGGCGTGCTGGGCCGCGCGAGCCTGGCCGGCATCACCCAGGCGCCGTTCGAGGTGGACTCCTACCGCGAGCTGATCGGCAAGGAGGCCGAGGTCATCGGCGTGTCGGATCACCTGCTCCAGGAGTTCCCGCTGCTCATCGACCTGGCGCGACGCAAGATGCTCGATCTGTCGCACGTCGTGACGCGCACCGTGGCGCTGGAAGCGGGGGCGGTCAACGCGACGCTGGATGCGCTGCAAAGGTTCGGCGGCGAGGTGCGCACCGTGATCGTGCCGTAGGGAGCCTGGCGACTGAAGTCACGGCTACCGTTGCGCTGCCTGCGCAGACTAAAGCCTGACAGTCTCCGAGAATTGCTCTGGCCGGTCACGCTCAACTGCGTTGAGCCTGCCGAGCCGGGGACACGGTCAGAGGCCGGCCCCGGCGGGCTTCCGGATAGATTTCAAACGCCGACTTTCTTTCGATGAAGAAAGTCGGCGTTTAGCGTGGCCGTCTGCGTCTTCAGCGTTCTGTCATTCCGCGGACAGGTGACACGCGGTGCAGGTCGGCAGGGTATAGTTCTGGTGGCTGGCCGGGATCGGCTTGATCGCCGAATCCAGGTTGTGACAGGCCAGGCAGTTCTCGTAAGGCCCGTCGAGCGCGTGCGGCACGGTCGGGTAGCCGTTCGGGGCCTGCGTGGGCCGCGCGGTGGCCTCGCCGGTCGGCTGCGGGGTCGCCTCGCCGGCCGGCTCGGTGGCCGGCGGCTGGTGACACGAGGTGCAGGTCTCCGGCGCGAACGTCTTGTGGTTGTCGGGGAACGCCAGCGGCTTGCCCTCGCCGTGACAGGTCGTGCAGTCCGTGTACATCTCGCCGTCGATCGGGTGCGGGATCGGGTTGGGGCCGCCGGCGGACGGGGTTTCGCCCGCCGCGGGCGTCTCGCCGGCCGGCTGATGGCACGAGGTGCAGGCGTCCTGCGGGAAGTTGGCGTGGTTCTCCGGGAACGGCTTCATCTTGCCCGCCGCGTGACAGGCCGCGCAGTTCGTGTAAGGCTCGCTCTCGATCGCGTGCGGGATGGGCTTCGCTGCGCCGGTCACCGGCTCGGCCCCCGGCTCAGGCGTCGGCCCGGGCAGGTGACAGATCGTGCAGGAATCGTTCGGACGCTCGGCGTGATCCGCGGGATAGGGCAGCATGCCGGACAGCCCGTGGCAGGTGTCGCACTGCTCGCGGCCCTCGATGGCGTGCGTGATGGGCGAGCCGATCTGGACCGCCTCGCCCGTGGCTTCGGGCGTGGGCGTCAGCGGCACAAACACCGGCACCTCGGTGGGCGGCGGCGGCACGGTCGCCAGGGCCGTCTCCTCGAACGTCGAGAACCAGTATACGCCGCCGGCCAGGATCAGGCCGAGCACCAGGGCGACGGGCAGATAGATGCGCTCGCGGCGGCGCACGCCCTCGGGGTCGGGCGCCGGCCGCGCGCGGCCGGCTTCGATCTGCTCCAGCTCTTCGCCGTGTTCGTCCGCCATCTGGGCGCGCGTCAGCTTGCCCGTGAACATGCTCTTGTTGAAGAACTTAATGTGGACGCTGTAGAAGTGCCAGACGATGATCGCCAGCACCGCCAGGATGGCCTCGCCGCCGTGGGCGGCCTTGGCGGCCGGGATGAACTGGCCGGGCAGGAACTTCGTGACCGCGATCGGGTTCCACAGCATGAAGCCCGTGAGCCCCATGACGATGCCGCCCCAGATCAGGGCCCAGTATTCGGCCTTCTCCGCAAAGTTGAAGCGCGGCAGCTTGGGATGGTTCTTCGTCAGCCCCAGGTTGTAGCGCAGGACGTCGATCGCGTCGGTCACATCGCGCAGGCCCGGCAGCATGGTCAGCTCGGTGTGGCGGACGAAGACCTTGTAGCCGACCACGAGGATGTGGTAGATGCTCTGCAACACAAAGACGATCGCGGCGATGCGATGGATGATGCGCGTCGCCTCGATGCCGCCGAGGACGGAGATCAGGCCGTCGGACAGCCAACCGCCGGAAAACTTCTGGATCAGCCCGGTCACTGCCAGGGTCGTGAACGACGCCAGGAGCACGATGTGCTCGATGCGCTGCGGGATGCTGAAGCGCGTGTAGGTCTGGGCGTGGTTATTCTTCGTCTGCTGCGCCATGTCACGCCCCCTTCCGGCCAAACTTATTGATGAGCTTGCGCATGAAGTCGATCGCGACAAACCCGGCCATCGCGCCGATCACCGCGGGGATCAGGATGCGGTAGAACAGGTTAACGTAATACACCAGCGGGTTGTTCTCCCGCGTGGGCTGGAAGTGGCCGACCCAACTGGCAGGGAAGTTTGTGGTGGCGTCCGGGTGGCAGCGGCGGCAGGTCGTCAGCAGGTTTTCCTTGACGACCGTCGCATCGGCGTCGGTCACGGCCTTGATGTTGTGGATGCCGTGACAGTCGGTGCAGACGGCCTTGTTGGTCTCCTGATCCGGGTGCTGCTTCTCGAAGAGCGTGACCGTCGTGCCGTGGAAGTCCGCGACATAGGTGTCGAACACCTGGGTCGAGATGCCGTACTTCTGCATCAGGGCCGCGTTCGCATGGCAGTTGCCGCAGAGGTTGGGCGACTTGAGGCGGAACTCCGTGGTGCGCGGGTCCTCCTGCGTGTGCGCGCCGTGGCAGTCGGTGCAGGTCGGGACATCGGGATTGCTGTTGGCAATCAGCGACTCGCCGTGGACGCTGGTGGCATACTGCTCATAAATGGCGCTGTGGCACTGCTGGCAGGTCGTGGAGATCTTCTGCCGCGGGGAGTTCGGCTTGCTGACGTTGTGTGCGCCGTGACAGTCGGTGCAGATGGCGGCATTCCGGTCGCCGGCCGCGAGCGCCCGCGCATGGTTGCTGTCGAGCGCCGCCTGATACTGGTCGGCGTGACACGCCTGGCACTGCTGATAGCGTTCCAACTGGAAGCTGCGCCGGTCGCCGGCGGTCAACGTGGGGTGCGGGTAGCCGTCGATGTTGGTGTGGCAGGAGATGCAGGTCAGGCCGGCCGCGCCGTGCACGGATGCGCTGTAGACCTGCGGATCCACGGTGAGCGGCAGCACTTCACCGCTGGCCAGCGTCACGTTCAATCCCGCGTTGCTGTGACAGCCAAGACAGGTGTCGTTGTCTGTCTGTGCGGCGCTGGCAACTGCTACACAGCCAACCAGCAGCAGGCCGGTGAGGATGCCTGCCGCGAGCCATCTGTAGTACAGTCGGCTCAAGCGAGCGAGAGACATAAATTCGTCCTCCAAACGGTTCCGAAAAATGGGGGAGGCGTAAATCGGCGCGCGCAAAGCGCGACCAGGAATCATACGCCGGGACAGTTGGTGCGCATTATAACTGAGCGTGTTTATTTTGGCACATGACCTGCGTCATGCTCGCCCTCGAGTTAGCGTTGTTAGAATCAGCTTTGTCCGGGCCGCCGGCGCGGCCCTGCGCTCAACGTCGGGAGCGGCGCGCCAGGATCGCTGCCAGCAGGACGATCAGGCCGGCTGTCAGCAGGGCGAAAATCGGCCAGATCGCGGCCGGAAGCGCCGGAGGGTGGCCGGCGGGCCGCCGCGCGGCCGCGGATTGGTTTCCGGGCAGCCGTGCATTGGCGAGCGGGCGATGTGGACGACCTGCGTAGTATACTTCATGTCCGTCGATTGTCACAATCGGTCCGGTGCTCATTCGTTGCTCCAAATAAGAATCCCTGGCTACGCCGGCGGATTGCTGGCCGAACACCAGGGATCGAGCGAGTACAGGACTATGGATGCCAGCCCTGGCACATGCTAGAAAGGGCGTATCTGGGGCGACTGGGATGAAAACAGCGATGTGCGATGTAAACACAACGATGATACGCCCTATCCAAGAGACACTCTAGCACGGATGTATCTTTCGTCTATGATATGTATCATATCCGCGGCGGTCTTGCGATTTTCCGCCGACGGCCGCGGCGCGGGCGGGCCGTGCGCCCCGACTTCTTGACGGAGCCGGGGCTGCATGGCCCCTTCCGCCTACGCCAGGTCGGCCAGGCGGGCGCGCAACTGTTCGGCCCGCGCCTGCAACTCGGCCAGCTTGTCGCGCTCGCGCTGGATGACGTTGGCGGGCGCGCGCTGCGCAAACGGCCCGCCGAGCAGGTTTTCGCTGCGCGCGGCCTGCGCCTCGGTCTCCGCCAGTTCCTTTTGCAGCTTGCTGCGCTCCGCGGCCAGATCCACCAGATCGGCCAGCGGCAGATAGGTGGAGACCGCGCCGGTCACGAGGGTGAGCGCCTGGGCGGGCGCGTCGCGGTGCGCCGCGATCAGCAGCCGCGCCGGATCCAGCCGGGCGAGCGAGCAGAGTATCTCGGCCTGCGCCTGCAACTGTTCGGCGCGCTCGCCGGCCGAGATCTCGGCCGCGATCAGTTGCCCCGGCTTCACGTCGTACTCGGCCCGCGCATTACGGATCGCGCGCACGATCTCCATGACCAGGCCCATCTCCGCCTCGGCGGCCTCGTCGCGCGGCCCCGGCTCCGGCCAGGGGGCCACGATCAGCCCGGCCGGCCAGGTCGCATCGCCGGCGGCCTGCTTGAGATAGCCCCACGTCTCCTCGGTCACGAACGGGATGAAGGGGTGCAGCAGGCGGAGCGTCTCGTCCAGCACCTTCACCAGCACCGCCTGCGTCTGCGCCTTTGTGGCCGCCTCGCCCCGGTAGATGGCGTTCTTGCTCATCTCCAGATACCAGTCGCAGAACTCGCCCCAGAAGAACTCGTAGAGCTGTCGGCCGGCCTCGCCATACTGGAAGGTGTCCATCAGGCGGGTCACGTCGCTGATCGTCGCCGACAGCCGGCTGAGGATCCAACGTTCGGGAAGCTGGAGGCCGGAAGCCGGAAGCTGGAAGCTGGAAGCCTCCAGTTGCGACAGGACGAACCGCACCGCGTTCCAGATCTTGTTCGTGAAGTTGCGGTTGCTCTCCACCCGTTGCAGGCTCAGGTTGGTGTCGGTGCCGGGGGTCGAGCCGGTGAGCAGGGTGAAGCGCAGCGCATCGGCCCCCATGGCGGGGATGCCGTCCGGGTATTGCTGCCGCACGTAGTCCCCCAGCGCTTCGGGCCGCGCGCCGTCCAGCAGCGCGATGGGATCCAGCACGTTGCCGGTAGTCTTGGACATCTTGCGGCCCTGGTCGTCGCGGATGATGCCGTGCAGGTAGACCGTCTCGAAGGGGATGTCGTTGGTGAAGAGCAGCCCCTGCATGATCATGCGCGCCACCCAGAAGAAGATGATGTCGTAGCCGGTCTCCATCACCGTGGTCGGGTAGAAGCGCCGCAGGTCGGGCGTATCGTCGGGCCAGCCCAGGGTGGAGAAGGGCCACAGGCCGGAGCTGAACCAGGTGTCCAGCACGTCGGGGTCCTGCTCGATGCGCGTCGAGCCGCAGTGCTGGCAGCGGGTCGGGTCCGTCGCGGCCACGGTCGTGCCGCGGCAGTCCGCGCAGTACCACGCCGGGATGCGGTGCCCCCACCAGAGCTGCCGGCTGATGCACCAGTCGCGGATATTCTCCAGCCAGTTGTAGTACACCCGGGTGAACCGTTCCGGGATGATGGTGATGCGGCCCGAACGCACGGCCTCCAGCCCCATATCGGCCAGCGGCTTGATCTTGACGAACCACTGGGTGCTCACCATGGGCTCCACGATCTCGCCCCCGCGCTGCGAGCGCGGCACCTGCGTCCGGTACGGCTCGGTCTTGATGGTCAGCCCCGCGGCTTCCATGTCGGCCCACAGCTTCTTGCGGCACTCGAAGCGGTCGAGGCCGGCGTAGCGCGGCCCCGCCTCGGCGCTCATCCGCGCGTCCCGATCCAGCACGCTGATGATGGGCAGGCCGTGGCGCTGGCCGATGGCGAAGTCGTTGGGGTCGTGACCAGGCGTGATCTTCAGCGCGCCAGTGCCGAACCCCATCTCCACGTAGGTGTCGTGGATCACCGGGATGGGGCGCTTGAGGATGGGCACCAGGCAGGTCGCGCCGATGAGGTGGCGGTAGCGCTCGTCGTCGGGGTGCACCGCCACCGCGGTGTCCCCCAGGATCGTCTCGGGCCGGACCGTCGCCACCGGGATATAGCCCACGCCAGGGCCGTCGTCCAGGTCCGCGCCCGCGATGGGGTACTTGAAGTAGTACATGGTGGCGTTCTCTTCGCTGTACTCCACCTCCAGGTCGCTGACCGCGGTCTGCAGGCCGGGGGACCAGTTGATCAGATACTCGCCGCGGTAGATGAGGCCCATGCGGTAGAGGCGCACGAACGCTTCCCGCACCGCCCGGCTCAACCCCTCGTCCAGCGTGAAGCGCATGCGGTCCCAGTCGCACGAGGCGCCCAGGCGGCGGAGCTGGCGCACGATGTGGCCCCCGTACTTCTCCTTCCATTCCCAGGTGCGGCGCAGGAACTCCTCGCGGCCGATGTCCTGGCGGCGGACGCCTTCTTTGGCCAGCATCTTCTCCACCTGGAGCTGGGTGGCGATGCCCGCGTGGTCGTAGCCGGGGACCCACAGCGCCGCGTAGCCGCGCATCCGCTTGTAGCGGATCATCAGATCCTCCAGCGAGACGAACATCGCGTGGCCCAGGTGCAGCTCGCCGGTGACGTTGGGGGGCGGGATGGCTATCACGAACGGCGCCGCGTCCGGCGGCGCGATCTCCGGCTTGAAGAAGCCGGACTGCTCCCACCACTCGTAAATTCGACGCTCGGATGCGCTCGGGTCGTAGGTCTTGGGCATTTCAAAGGCGGCCATGGCTACTCCTCTCGACCCTGACGGCGTTGCCCGCCATCAGGGATGGTCATTCGGATTATCTGTCTGCATTCCTTCGGCCTGCGCGGCCGCGAGCAAATCTATGTCCGCGCTGACCAGGACCGGGGCCGGCGCGCCGGCATCCGCCAGGTCGTCGGCCCATATCAGCGCGGCGGCGAGATGCACGGCGTCGTACGCCCGTAAGGGATGTCGCAATGTCAGCAGACTGGCGCGCTGCAACACATCGTCCGTAATTGCCCAGGTGCGCCAGTATACCTGAGCATCTACGCTGAACCGCGCGATGGCTTGCTGCGCTTGCCGGGGCCCGACCCGTCTGGCGCGGACTGCCCGGGCGATGGCGGCCAGAACCTCGACAGATACGACCGCTGCGCTGACGAAGCGGTGTGCGTCTACCTGCTCGATCAGGGTTTCGATCCAAGCGCTGCCCTGCTCGCGCAGGTAGCGCTTGGCAATCGCGCTGGCATCGAGATAGTAGACGGTCATTCTTTTGCCCCTCGGTCTTCGATGATCCAGTCCGCCAGCGGCACGCCGGCAAACCACTCCTGCACCTCTTCCAGGCTCGGCACAGGCACGTCTGCGACCAGGTCCGCCATCCAGCTTGTATCGGCCAGCCGCCCCTTCTCGCGCATCAGCCGGTCGACCTTCTGCAACTCGGTCTCCCCGCCCGGCTCATAGTCCAGGCCCGACGTCAACGCGTCCACCACCGCCCGGTTCAGCGAGACGTTGTACTCGACCGCGCGCTCCTTCAGCGCCTTGTGCAACCGGGCCGGCAGGCGCACCGTCAGCTTAACGTGGTCTTCGCTCATGAGTCCCTCCTTGCTGCGGCCTGTGCCACT